>JAJYIL010000330.1 GCA_021790055.1 Bacteroidota bacterium | reverse complement strand
AAGTAAGATTTCCGGCATTACGGCAGTGTCTGCCTGCATTTCTCCGTCAATAATTAAATTTGGTCGAAGCCTTTTTACAATCTTAACCGCTTGACTAACTTTAATTGATTCGGGATATTTCGCGCTTCCGAAATTGCTGAAGGAAAGCATTGCAATCCTAGGCTCAACATCGAACGCTTGGGCAGCATCTGCTGTGGAGATTGCAATTTCGGCAAGCTCATCCGCAGTTGGATTTACATTAACCGTAGTATCAGCAAAAAAGAAAACATCTTTTTTTGTAATTACTATATATAAACCTGAAACAACTTTAAATCCATCCTTAACGCCGACACACTGAAGCGCCGGCTTAATGGTATTAGGATAATGAGTTGTCAACCCGCTTATCAAGGCATCGGCATAGCCTAAGTCAACCATCATCGAACCGTAATAAATAGGAAGCCGCATCAGTTCTTTTGCTTCTTTCAAAGTTGCGCCTTTACGTCCTCTCTTCATAAAGAAAGCGTTGACAAATTCTTCATGCCGCTGGCAGATTTCCGGATCAAAAATCTCGAACTCATTTTCATCAAAATCGAGGCTGGAAATAGTCTCTTTAATTTTTTGCAAATTACCTAACAGAATCGGCTTCGCAATTCCATCGGTTGAAACAGCATGAGCAGCACGAATTATTTTTTCTTCTTCGCCTTCCGGATAAACTACACGTCTTGGATTCTTCTGAGCTTTATGAATCATTACTCTCATTATTTCTTTTGATAGTCCAAGTCGTTCTTTAAGTTCATACTCGTATGCATCCCAATTTTCTATTTTGATTCTCGCGACACCGGTTTCAATTGCAGCCTTAGCTACAGCCGGTGCAACGTTCCAAAGAACACGCGGATCAAACGGCTTTGGTATAATATAATTTTTTCCAAACTCAAAAGATTCTCCGCCGTAAGCACTCATAACCATTTCCGGAACTTTCTGCTTTGCAAGGTTAGCCAGTGCAAGTGTAGCCGCCATTTTCATTTCTTCATTAATAGCAGTTGCTCTTACATCTAATGCACCGCGGAAGATAAAAGGAAACCCTAAAACATTATTTACCTGGTTTGGATAATCGCTTCTTCCGGTTGCCATAATCAAATCATCGCGTACAGACATTGCATCTTCGTATGTAATTTCCGGGTCCGGATTAGCCATAGCGAACACAATCGGATTCGGCGCCATTACTTTAATCATTTCTTTAGTAATACATCCGCCGACAGACAGTCCGACAAATACATCTGCATCTTTAAAAGCCTCTGCAAGAGTTCCATGATATTTATCGGATGCGAAATCCTGTTTGTATTTGTTCAAGTCAACTCTGTCTTTTGTTAAACAGCCTTTTGAGTCAAACATCAAAATATTTTCTTTTTTAGCTCCGGCTCTTATATAAAGTTTGCAGCAGGAAATAGCCGCCGCACCGGCACCGTTGACTACAATCTTTAATTTATCCATCGGCTTGCCTGCAATTTCAGCAGCGTTAATCAATGCCGCGCAGGAAATTATTGCAGTACCATGCTGGTCATCATGAAATACAGGAATGTTCATCGTAGCTTTAAGAGTTTCTTCAATCTCAAAGCATTCCGGCGCCTTTATATCTTCAAGATTGATTCCGCCGAATGTCGGTTCAAGCATTTGAACAGCACGAATAATTTCTTTAGGATCTAAGCTCTTCAGTTCAATATCAAAGACATCAATGTCTGCAAATCTCTTAAACAGCACTCCCTTTCCTTCCATTACAGGTTTACCCGCAAGCGGACCAATATTTCCCAAGCCTAATACAGCAGTTCCATTTGAAATAACTGCTACAAGGTTTCCCTTTGCTGTATATTTGTAAACATCATCTTCATTCTTTGCAATTATTCGACACGGTTCGGCAACTCCAGGGGTATAAGCCAGCGAAAGGTCTCTTGAAGTTAAGCAGGGTTTAGTGGGAACAACTTCAATTTTTCCACGCCTGCCTTGACTGTGGTAATCTAATGCCTCGTCCAACCTTAATTTCATATTTTCACCTATTATTGTTGTTCCCTTCTATGAAGAATCTTTATTTAAAAAATTTTAATCGCTACCTAAATTTACCAAAATGATTTTAATTCGTCAGGCTTAACCATAAATTGTGCCACGTAATTTATTAGATCATTTTAAGTTACCGAAAATTATCTTAAACATAAACTTACAAAATAAGTTAGTGAACCTAAGCTGAAAATTTAATAAGATTAAGAGCAACTTAATGATTTTTTTATTTACAACAGCAATTAATTTAAAGTATTTAAAAGAATTTTCCCGCTTATACTTTATTTTTATTTCCCAATAGTGAAAAAAAAATTCTAAGTTTTAAAATCGTACTGTTAAACCTGTACTTGCCTGCCGGGTGTGTTTGAAAGCTTTAAGCCCGCACCCAGGCAGGCAGACAGGTATCGTAGGGCGATCGGGGGTCAAGTAAATTTATTTATAAAGCATAGAACCACGGTATACTCTTTTTCAGAATACTTATTAGACGAATCTCCCATCAATTTTCCCTTTCAATAAAAAATTATAAAAAGAATCTTATCTAAAATTTTCCATGTAATCTTACCCGGGAATACAAATAAAGCTATATGATGATTTTAAAATTTCCACATAAAATCTTTATGATTATATTAAACAAATAAATATATAATGTCAATCCACTCTGCGAAAAATATTCGTCTGATGCGAAAAGATTAATTTAATTACAAGCATCGTCCGGTTTCTAAAGTTTTTAAAAAGTTTGTTTTCTTACTGGCAATCAATTTTTTTTAACTCCAATAAAGGGAATTATAAACGGCATTCCTTTTGAGCTTGAGGATTTGTAATAAATAATTTTTAAAAATTATAACTTTTGGAGGGTTAAAAAATGTTAAGATATGTTAGGTTACTTTTTCCGGTGCTGGTACTTTCATGGTTTGCTGTAGTTGCAAGCAATGCACAGATGTTGTCTTCAAAAGTAAATTTCAGCGGACACGTTTATGCCGAAATGGGTGATACCTCAAGAACACCGGTTGCAAATGCAACTATTTCACTTCACAGTTTCACGATGCTCGGTGATTCTGTCTTTTACCAGGCAACTACCGATACTATGGGAGCTTTTTTAATTGATAGTGTAAAGTCAGGTATTTATGCTTTAACAGTTACTGCTTCGAGCTATCAGACTTTGTACATTAGAGAATTCTATATTTCTTCCGAGCATGACTCAGTCAATTTATTTCTGCATGATACTCTCAATATTCAAGGAGGCATAGTTTCCGGTCATGTTCGTTTTGATATGTCCGAAGATGCGGTTTTACATTCGGTTATAGAGTTTATAAGTCTCGATAATACAAAACCCAATATCTTTGCAACTACAATGTATGAAGGCTCATTCTTTGCAAAAGTTCCTGCGGGACAATATTACGTCTCATGCAGTGTTTCTATGCATGACAGCACATACTTCTTCCAGGAATATTGGGACAACACTGTTTCATTAGCACAAGCAAAAGTGCTTACCGTAGATAACGGTCAGTTTTATACGGGAATCAATTTCGATATTCCCGATTCAGTTGTCGCGCCGTCGCATTCTGTATCTTTCGAGGGAAAGGTAGAATCCTCAATGAATTCACCGATTGCAAATGCATTTGTTAGAGTTTGGGCTTCGGGTCAAGAGGATGAAGATGAAAGTGATAATGCAGGTGTTGCCAGAACAGATTCAAATGGCGATTATTCAATTACTCTTCCAAACTTGAAATCATTTATGAATACGTTCATCGTTTCCGCGCATGCTGAAGGATATCCGGTTCAATTCTATAATAATGCAACTTCATACTTTAATGCAACAATACTACATGCATTCAGTGATACAACGTTTGCAAATATAGACTTCACTTTATCTGCAAACGATACTGTACAGCATTATGCTATCAGCGGAACCGTAACAGATTCTGCCGGCAATGGAATTAAAGGCGCTTTTGTAGCGGTATTTGATTCAGCTTCGCATCGCGACCAGGTTCATGTCGGTGTAACCGATTCGACGGGAATTTATACGGTTAACAATCTTCCTGCAGGTACTTACTATGTTATGTTTCATGCTAAAGGATATATTTCGCAATACTATATGAATGCTACTAAGTGGGAGAACGCTACCGCAGTTCATGTTGCAGGTTCAGTTAATGGAATAAATGCCGTATTGATGACTGCTCCGCAATCTATTGCAGGCGGTGAAATTGTTGGGCAGATTCACTCTTCCAATGGTACTGCTTTAGCCGGAGTTTTAATTACTGTATTTAGTTCTAATGGACAGGCAGCTGCATCTGCAGTTACCGATGCCAGCGGTTCATACTCAATTCTTGGAATTGCCCAGGGTAGCTACACAATATCTGCAAGCCTAACTACTTACAGCAGCCAGCAGCAATCTACAACATATAGTCCGAGCAGCGGATCAACTACTGTTCAGAACTTTACAATGTCAAGCAGTTCGGTTACCGGCATCGAATATCAACCGAGTAATGTTCCATCTATGTACAAGCTTGACAACAACTACCCAAATCCATTCAACCCAAGCACAGTTATCGGTTTCACAATTCCAATG
>JAJYIL010000329.1 GCA_021790055.1 Bacteroidota bacterium | reverse complement strand
TGAACTTGGCAGCAGATATGCATTTGCAAAGTCCAATTCACAATTAGATGAACTTGGCAGTCGCTATGCATTTGCAAAGTCCAATTCACAATTAGATGAACTTGGCAGCCGCTATGCATTCGCAAAATCTAATTCACAATTAGATGAACTTGGCAGCCGTTATGCATTCGCAAAGTCCAATTCACAGTTAGATGAGCTTGGCAGCAGATATGCTTTTGCCAAATAATAGAAGGCTTGCAATATAATTTGCCCCGGAGCCTGTTCTTTTAATCGTTAGCTAACATAATAAATTATATGAAGCCTTCGACGAGTAGTTGAGGGCTTTGTTATTTTTAACCCCATCCCTTTATCACACCTCCTTGGTAAGAAGAAGTGAATTGAGTTAAGCTTCGCTAATGAGCCTCTGACTCAAGTTATTAAAAGTAGTTGCCCCACTCGGCATTGCCATTAAGAAAGCTGCCGGTTAGCGGCAAGGTTGTTATGCTTCAACAAAAGTTTGAATGTTTGATTGTTGATGAAGGTTGAAATAGCGTAGAGACTATTAAGAACTTTGGTAGAATATATTGAAAGATAGACTCCCGATAACCGGGAAAAGTTTTTTAAACAAATTTTTTTACAATAATAAAACTTAAAAGCACTGAAACTAAGAATTAGCTTTTTGGAGTGAGCTCATAAGTAAATAGCAATGTTAATAAGAAGCCGCGTGATTGATATCTGCATGATTGCATGTTTTCTTCCAACCTCCCACCGCCAAACAGAGTTCTCAAATATAAGAATCCATTTGCCGTTGTTAAATAACTTTTCCTCTTTTTTATCATAAAACTGACTTTATAGACGTTATTTGGCTAGTTTCGAACTGGTATAATATTTGGGCAAAACCGGACACTTATGTAGACATATATTCAATACAATAATTGGAAAGAAGATGGAAAGAAAAAAAGTGACGATAGATGGTAACGAGGCTGCGGCGTATGTGGCTTACCATACTAACGAAGTAATTGCAATTTACCCGATTACACCGTCATCGAACATGGGAGAGTGGTGTGATCAATGGGCATCTGAAAATAAGAAAAATTTATGGGGCGAAGTACCTTCGGTAAGCGAGCTTCAAAGTGAAGGCGGCGCTTCCGGTAGTACGCACGGCGCTTTACAATCCGGCGCGCTTGCTACTACATTTACCGCTTCCCAGGGCTTACTGCTGATGATACCAAACATGTTCAAGATAGCAGGCGAATTAACTTCAACAGTGTTTCATGTCTCCGCCAGATCAATAGCCGCTCAAGCGCTGTCAATATTCGGCGACCACAGCGACGTTATGGCTACGCGCTCAACCGGATTTGCAATGATAACTTCGAACAACGTTCAAGAAGTTATGGACTTTGCTTTGATAGCTCAAGCTGCTACACTTGAGGCGCGCGTTCCTTTCCTTCACCTCTTCGATGGATTCAGGACTTCACACGAAGTAATGAAGATTGAACAGCTAACTACCGACGATATGCACGCAATGATAAAGGAAGATTTGGTTATCGCACACCGTATGCGTGCTTTAACTCCGGATAATCCTTTTATCCGCGGCACAGCTCAAAACCCTGATGTTTATTTCCAGGGAAGAGAAACAGTTAATACTTTTTATAATGCATGTCCCGGCATTGTCCAAAAGCAAATGGATAAGTTTGCAAAGCTGGTAGGAAGACAATATCATCTGTTCGATTACTTAGGAGCGCCGGATGCAGAAAGAGTAATTATAATAATGGGTTCGGGTGCGGAAGCGGCAGAAGAAACAGTAAACTACCTGGCATCAAAAGGAGAGAAAGTCGGCGTTGTTAAAGTAAGATTGTACAGACCATTCTCAGTCGATCATTTTATAAAAGCTCTTCCAAAGACAACAAAATCACTAGCGGTATTAGATAGGACAAAAGAACCGGGCGCTTCGGGCGAGCCGCTTTATCTAGACATCGTTAATGCTATCTCGGAAAAGCATATTAACGGCGAGCTTCCGTTTGCTTATCCGAAAATTATAGGCGGAAGATACGGCTTGTCTTCAAAAGAATTTACCCCGGCAATGGTTAAGGCTGTCTTTGATGAGCTTAAGAAAACAAAATCCAAAAACCATTTCACTGCAGGTATTATTGACGATGTAACAAATTCAAGCCTGGATTTCGATCCTTCATTCTCTGTAGAAAGCCCGGAAACATTCAGGGGAATGTTCTACGGCTTAGGCGCAGACGGAACGGTCGGCGCAAATAAAAATTCAATTAAGATTATCGGCGAAGGAACAAATTACTTTGCGCAGGGATATTTTGTCTACGATTCGAAAAAATCAGGCTCGACAACTACTTCGCATTTAAGATTCGGACCGAAAGAAATTAAATCAACTTATTTAATAAATGAAGCACAATTCATTGCATGCCATCAGCAAATGTTCCTTGAAAGAATGGACATGCTGAAGAATGCAGCTCATGGCTCCACATTCCTCCTAAATACTTCCGTTCCGAAAGAAAAGGTTTGGGATTCTTTACCGGAGAAAATCCAGGAGGATTTAATTGAAAAGAAGATGAAGTTCTATGCCATCGATGCATACAAAGTAGCCAACGATACCGGAATGGGACAAAGGATCAATACAATCATGCAGACTTGTTTCTTTGCCATTTCAAAAATCTTCCCGAAAGAACAAGCAATTGAAATGATCAAGACTTCAATTAAGAAGACTTACGGCAAGAAGGGCGATAAGATTGTGCAGATGAATTACAACGCGGTTGATCAGTCGCTTGCCAACCTTTATGAAGTAACTGTTCCGGCAAAGGTAACAAGCAAGATACAGTTCGAGTCTGCGGTAAGCGATAATGCACCGCTATTTATTAAAGAAGTAACTGCAAGGATGATAGCGGGCGAAGGCGATTTAATCCCGGTTAGCAAAATGCCGGTTGATGGAACTTATCCTTCATCTTCAGCTCAATGGGAAAAGAGAAATATTGCGCTCGAAGTTCCGGTATTCGAACCCGACATCTGCATACAGTGCAACAAGTGCGCATTTGTTTGTCCTCATGCTGCAATAAGAATTAAAATTTATGATGAGAAGCTCCTCGAGAATAAGCCCGAGACTTACAAGTTTATGAAGTTTAGAGGAAAAGATTACGGCGAGAATTTAGCTTACACAGTCCAGGTTTCTGTAGAAGACTGTACGGGATGCCAGTTATGTGTTGATGTCTGTCCGGCAAAGAGCAAGAAAGAGCCGGTAATAAAGGCGCTTCATATGGTACCTCAAGCTCAGGTAAAGGAGCAGGAAAAACCGAACTGGGAATTCTTCTTAAGTCTGCCTGAAATTGACAGAAGAAAAGTAAACACAGCAGCAATAAAAGACTCACAGTTCTTACAGCCATTGTTTGAATTCTCCGGTGCATGCTCGGGATGCGGCGAGACCCCATATGTTAAGCTTGTAAGTCAGTTGTTTGGCGATAGAGCGATAGTTGCAAATGCAACAGGATGTTCTTCAATATACGGCGGCAATTTACCAACAACTCCGTGGGCAACAAATAAAGACGGAAGAGGTCCTGCATGGTCAAATTCATTGTTTGAAGACAATGCAGAATTCGGATTTGGATTCAGACTTGCAATTGATAAACACAACAGGCAGGCAAAGAATCTTCTTACAAAGTTAGCCCCTCAAGTAGGCGAGCAGTTGGTAAATGGCTTATTAAATGCAGACCAAAAAGATGAAGCCGGAATTTATGAGCAGAGAGAAAGAGTATCTACTTTAAAGACTAAACTGAATGAAATTTTGAATGCCGGAGATAACGGCAGCAATACAGATGTTCTCCATCTTTTAAGCTTATCAAATTATCTTGTAAAGAAATCCGTATGGATAATGGGCGGCGACGGCTGGGCATACGATATCGGCTACGGCGGCTTAGATCATGTGCTTGCATCGGGAAAGAATGTAAACGTGCTTGTTCTTGATACCGAAGTATACTCAAACACAGGCGGACAGATGTCAAAATCAACTCCGAGAGGTGCAGTTGCAAAGTTTGCAGCAGGCGGAAAGCCTTTGGCAAAGAAAGACCTTGGCATGATGGCAATGTCTTACGGGAATGTTTACGTTGCAAAAGTTGCAATGGGCGCAAGTGATGCACAGACGGTGCGTGCTTTTATTGAAGCTGAGGCTTACGATGGTCCTTCTTTGATTATTGCTTATGCACATTGTATCGCTCATGGAATCGATATGGAAACCGGATTGCAGAACCAGAAGGCTGCAGTCGATTCCGGTTACTGGCAGCTTTACCGCTACAATCCTGAGCTTGTAAAAGAAGGCAAGAATCCGTTTAAGCTTGATTCCAAGGGATTAAAGATTCCGTTGAAGGAATATGCTTATAGAGAAACGCGCTATAAGATGCTGACAAAGTCTCATCCCGAAGAAGCTGCAAAGCTTATGGAAGAAGCACAGCAGGATGTAGTTAACCGCTGGAAGCAGTATGAGCAGATGGCTGCGGCAAGCAGTTCCGGATCGGCTCAGACTAAACCGGCGGAAGAAAAAAAATAGGCATCAACAAAAAACATTGGAGTATTGGAATACTGGAGTAATGGGATTTGCATAATACCAAAGATCG
>JAJYIL010000328.1 GCA_021790055.1 Bacteroidota bacterium | reverse complement strand
AAGTATTTCTAAGTTCTTCATGAAGTTTTTCGAGAGATTGTTTTAAGCTTTCCATAGAGAATAATTCACGTTGTTAATTGAAGATTGAGTTTTAGTCTTCACTAATTTTTAATTAAAATAATGCAATCCAAATTTACATAAACGCTGGTTGATTTAAAACGTGGGCTCATACAAATTTTCTTTTTATCTATAATCAATACAGATTATTTAGGGTATTAAATAGTATTTTTTGTCACAGAAAATACTAAACTTTTATTACAGAAGAACTGTCTTAAGTCTAAATCATCTAATTTATTTTGGGAAGAAAAAAAAGCTTGATGCAGATGATGGTCAATTTTTTGTGACTGATATTAAAAATCTGCCGATTAATTTGTCAAAATGAAGAATTTTTATATATCCCTAATTAATAACACATTAAATAATTAAAACGGTATTAAATTACCGGTATTATTAAAATTAATTTTGATAGAATGATGAAGAAATTCAAAAGATTCTGTTTGATTGCTGCATTGGTTTTTATTTCAATAACGATTTTTTCGAATAGGGCAAATGCCCAATATTTCGGAAGGAATAAAGTCATTTATAATGATTTCAAATTCAAGGTATTAAAAACTCCGCATTTTAATATTTATTATTATGATGAAGAAAAAGATGCCGTAAAATATGCAGCAAGATTAGCTGAAAGGTGGTATGCAAACCGTGTATCAATGTTTGATGATACGCTTAATGGTCCCCAGGCGCTGATAATGTACGATGGTTTTCCGCAGTTTGCCGAAAATAATGTATCGCAGCAACTTATAGGTCAAGGTACCGGCGGTTTTACAGAACCTATTGAAAGAAGAATTGTTCTTCCCTTTGCCGGACCACTTGAAGAGACCAGCCACGTAATAGGACATGAACTTACACATGCCTTTCAATTCGACATTACAAGTAAGAACCATTTAGCAAAACAAGGAATGCCGGCAGCAGTAGCCATGCCGCTTTGGTTCCTTGAAGGTATGGCAGAATATTGTTCCATCGGTCCCTATGATCCTAATACTGCTATGTGGATGAGAGAGGCTGTTCGAAGTCATAAAAAACTCCCAACTATTTCTGATCTTGAAGATACTTATAAATATTTCCCTTATCGTTTTGGTCAATCGCTTCTTGCATTTATGGGCGGTAAATACGGCAATCGAAAAATCGGAGAATTACTTAGAGCCTGGGCATTTAAGGAAAACATGAAAGAAGCCTTTTTAAGCACGTTCGGCATTACTCCGGATTCGCTTGGCAAACAATGGCATGCTGCTTTACGTGCTCAATATGATTCGCTTGCTAAGGTTACAATGCAACCTTCCGATTACGGTAACGTTCTTATATCAAAGAAGAAAGGCGGCGGCGATATGAATATCTCGCCGGCACTCAGCCCTGATGGCAAGCACGTTATCTTTTTCTCTTCAAAGGACCTCTTCTCAATCGATCTTTACCTGGCGGATGCTAAAACCGGAAAGATCGAAAGGAATATTTTTAAGACTGAGTTCAGCACCCACCTGCAGAACCTGGAATTCATTAGTTCATCGGGAGCGTGGGATCCAACTGGTAAGAAGTTTGTCTTTGCCGCAGTTGAAAGCGGAAGACCGGTTCTTACAATTCTTGACGTGAATGACGCAAGTGTGAAGAAAGTAATTCGTTTTCCTAAGCTTGCACAGATCTTCAATCCGGCATGGTCACCTAACGGAAGATACATTGTCTTCTCTGCCCTTGCTAATGGTCTTTCAAATTTATTCGAATACGATTTAAAGACAGGGGAATCCAAACAGTTAACTGATGATGCTTACGCAGAACTGCAGCCCGCATGGTCGCCTGATGGGAAAGAAATAGCCTTTGTTACTGATAGATTTACAACTAATCTATCGAACCTTAATTTCGGCAATCATCAATTTGGCGAATATCAAATAGCCTTGATGAATTTTAAAACCGGAGCAATTACCAAAGTCAAAAATTTTAAGAATTGTAAAAATATAAATCCTCAGTGGTCGCCTGATGGAAAGAGTATTTATTTTATCTCGGATCAAAACGGGATTGATGATATATACCGCCTGGATTTAGCTGATAATAAAATTACTCAAATAACAAATTTGTATGGCGGTGTAAGCGGTATTACTGCTCTAAGTCCATCTATGTCTGTTGCAGCAGATTCAAACATTATGGTCTATTCGGTTTTTAATAATAATAAATATGACATTTATTCAATCGATTCTGCAAAAATTCTTGAAGGGACAAATGCAAAGCCTCTATTGGCAGATGTTGATCCGGCGGCTTTGCCTCCTCAAAAACAAATATCTTCATGGTTTGTCGATGATTTTAATAATCCGAATTTCGGGCTACCATCGGATACCGCTAAGTATACCTCAACAAATTACCACCCGGCTTTTAGGCTTGTTGGCGTCGGTCAACCTTCTCTTGCTGCGGGAGTTGATGCATTCGGCACTTATCTTGGCGGGGGTGTTGCGCTTTTCTGGAGCGATTTGCTCGGGAATTATAATCTTGCCACAGCGCTACAAGTTTCCTCGGGAGACGGCATTACAAACATCTCGGGTCTTCTCGGCTACATGAATTATTCGAGCAGACTAAACTGGGGCGGAATAATTCAGCAAGTTCCATATTTCTATACTGGATATGCAGCCGGATATACTACTATTAACAATCAGCCTGCTTACGTGGAACAACAATACATTTACAGGGAAACCGACCGGGAAATAGACGGCTTGCTTTCTTATCCTTTTGATCAATCTACACGCATTGAAGGATCTCTCGGCTTAATGAATATCAGCTTTACACAACAGGTAACAACTCATGCCTTTTCTTTAATCGACGGCTCAATACTTCAAAACAGCACCGATCAATTGCCTGTTCCACCGGATTTGTACCTTGGTACTTTTAGCCTTGCTTACGTCTTCGATAACAGTTATTTCGGAGCTACAAGCCCGCTGCTTGGTACAAGATATAGAATTGAAGCTTCACCGGTAGTCGGCTCGATTACATGGACTAACGTTCTATTGGATTTTAGACAATATTTTATGCCTGTAACTCCATTTACTCTTGCTTTCAGAGTACTTCATTATGGAAGATACGGCGGCGGCGCCGAGGATCAAAGACTTACTCCGCAGTTTATTGGTTACCCCGGCTTAGTCCGCGGATATGAATACCAAACTTTAACTACATCTGATAGCGTTAACGATTATTTCGGAAGTAAAATTCTTGTCGGCAATGCAGAACTTCGTTTCCCTCTTTTAGGTGTCTTCCACATAGGACCCGGTTTCTACGGGTATTTCCCCATCGAGATGGCATTCTTCTTTGATACCGGAGTAGCCTGGACTAACGACCAGCAGCCCTGGTTCGTAAAACACGGAACAAGACGTCTTGAATCAAGCTATGGCGCAGCTGTAAGGATAAATCTTTTTGGATATGCAGTCGGCGAGGTCGATTATGTTTATCCATTAAACCGTCCTGGTATAGGTTGGGAATGGCAGTTTGACTTAATTGAGGGATTTTGACTCGGTGCCGGATGCTTGAATCTCGATGCTGGATGATGGAAGATTGTTCTGTATTCAAGCTTTTTTTTGTTCTTCATTCTTCATTCAATTTGATAAGAAGAATGAAGAACAATTGAAAGAAGAAAATCAAAATCTAATATCAGATATCGAGTATCCAGAATCGCGAACACAGCTTCGAGATTCAGTTGGACTTTGAAGCCAGCTTAACTTCAGCCCAAAAGTCTAAAGGTTGAAAAGCCGATGGATTAAAGTTTCGTGACCTTTCAAATCCTTCTCGCCCGCCTCCCATTGCACCGCCGCCGAAATCATCACCGCCTTCCATACCGCCTCCGAATCCTCCTTCCGGGTTCCGGAATCCTTTACGCTCTCCACTGTTGAAATTCATTTTGCCAGTCTCAAGTCCGACGCTGACAACGCTTCCCGTATCGACATTTATTGCATAATCATAACCGCCTGTATGCGATAGCGGGACTCTCATCTCGTAAACTAAACGGCTGTCTTTTAAGCCAAGCTTTAATTCCACGCCTTTAAGCTGCGTAACCGGTAATCTAACCTCTTCATTATTGGCGCCTACAAATTCCATGTCGGTCTGGTTATTTATAATTCTTTTATCTATTTCCTGTGGATTAAGCCGTTCACCTTGCTGCGGATTTAATCTTTCACCCGTAAAATTCTTTCTGTCCATGCCGCCAATTCCAATAGGATACTTAATGCCGAATTTCTTGTTGTTGCTTCCCGTTCTATCAAACCATACAGTCAATCCCATACGCAATATTTTATTTTGAAGCTGTTGATCTGTAGTTACAAGACAGAGATAAAGAAATTTGCCGTCATTCTCAACGCCTACAAGCGCATTAAGCTTATCGTAATATGTAAGAGAATGCCCCCAGTCGCTATCATTGCCGTCAATGGTTAATTTTTGAGTCCGCCATTTGCTGTTTATATTTTGATCTCCGCATCCGGTTAAAGAAAACGCAAATGCAGCTAAAGCCAGTAGAAGCCATAAATAATAGTTTTTAGCACTCATCTATTCTACCTCCAAAATAAGGTTTATAATAATTCGGAAATTAGACAAAAG
>JAJYIL010000004.1:19198-22945 GCA_021790055.1 Bacteroidota bacterium | reverse complement strand
TTCCCTGGTAAAAATTATTTTCACCTACCAGCTTTCTCAAAGCAAAATTGGATTCGAGCGAAGCGCGCGGCGAGCCGATGCCGATTATCTTTTCGCGGTTAGTAAATATTTTTGCCGCATGCGTCAGCAAGGCTTCCTTATTTACTTTCTCTAAATTTCCATCCTTGTATCTTATAAAAGCATCTGTGATCCTTTTTCTGCTGGTAACAAACTCGTAACCATATCTGCCGCGGTCGCAGATAAAATATCCGTTTACTTCGCTGTTGTAACGCGAGCGTATTCTCCGCAGAGTTCCGTATCTTTCTCCGGCAATTGTATTACATCCTAATCCGCAGTGAGTACAGATTGATGGCGAAGAAGTAAAATCCCATTTCCTGGTATAGTGCTTCTTTAAAGATTTATCTGTAAAGACGCCGGTCGGACAAACTTCAACTAAGTTTCCGCTGAATTCATTTTCCAAAACTCCGTCTTCATGCCTGCCGAAGTAAACATGGTTATGTATTGCGAAGTTATCAAAGTCTTTTCCTTCTGCATAATCTCTATAGAAGCGAACGCAGCGGTAGCATTGAATACAGCGGTTCATCTCATGATTTAAGAATGGACCCAAATACTGATTCCGGTATGTGCGTTTTTTGAAAATAAATCTTCTGTAATTGTGTCCGGTCATTACCGTCATGTCTTGGAGATGACATTCTCCGCCTTCATCGCAAACCGGGCAGTCGTGCGGATGGTTTGTCATCAGCCATTCGGTTACACCTCTGCGGAATTCATTTGCTTCCTCTTCAAAGATTGCAACTCTCATTCCTTCACGTATAGGTTCCATACATGACATTACAATTCTTCCAACAGTATCTTTCTCGTCGCGGTAAGTTTTAACTGCGCACTGGCGGCAAGCGCCTACAGAGCCCATTGCCGGATGCCAGCAGAAGTACGGCAAATCCATTCCCAGAGAGAGGCATGCCTCAAGCAAATTTTTCTTTGCATTGACTTCATATTCTTTACCATCAATAAATATCTTTGCCAACTTTTACCTCCACGGACAACGTTTGTTCTTGATATGCATCTCGTAATCCTCACGGAAATATTTCAATGAGCTCTGGAGTGGCTCAACAGCGCCGGGTGCGAGTGCACAGAAAGTCCTTCCCGGTCCAAGTTCTTTTGAATGATATGCAAGCAAGTCTAAGTCTTCCATTCTTCCATCGCCTTCTTCGATTGAAAGCAAAATCTTTTCAACCCACGGCAGACCATCGCGGCAAGGCGTGCACCACCCGCAGGATTCTTGCGCAAAAAAATGCTCAAGGTTATGTAGCATTCCTACCGGGCATGTTTTATCATCAAGGATTATTAGAGTTCCGGTACCAAGTCTGCTTCCGACTTTGCCGACGGAAGTGAAATCCATATTCACATCAAGATGTTCTTCAGTAAGAAAGTCTGTTGATGCGCCGCCCGGAAGGATTCCTTTCAATTTTAATCCGTCTCTCATTCCGCCGGCATGCTCAAAAATAATTTCGCGCATCGTGGTGCCAAGAGGAAGCTCCCAGGTGTTTGGATTCTTTACTTTTCCGCTTACTCCATAAATTTTTGTTCCGCCTTCACCGGTAAGACTCAGCTTCTTAAACCACTCTGCTCCGTTGTTAACAATATGAGGAACGAAAGAAAGTGTTTCGACGTTGTTTACAATTGTCGGCTTGCCGAACAACCCGCTTACTTGCGGGAACGGCGGCTTTGCACGCGGTGTTGCGCGCTTGCCTTCGAGTGCATTAAGCAGTCCGGTTTCTTCGCCGCACATATATCTTCCTACGCTTGTGTGAAGATAAAGGTCGAAGCTGTAACTGGTTCCTAAAATGTTTTTACCAAGATAACCTGCGTTATAAGCTTCAGCTATAGATTTTAGAATTAACTCAGCCGCAGTTTTGTAAGCCCATCTTAAAAAGATATAACCTTTATTTGCCTGGATTGCGAACGCAGCGATAATCATTCCTTCAATTAGCTGGTGAGGATTGCCTTCAAGCAGAAGCCTGTCTTTAAATGTTCCCGGTTCCATTTCATCGGCATTGCAGACGAGATATTTTTCTTTAGGCGCATTATCACCCATTGGTACAAAGCTCCACTTCATGCCGGTAGGGAAGCCCGCACCGCCGCGTCCTCTTAAGTTTGAATCCGAAATAATTTTCAGAACATCCTTCGGCTGCAATTCCTTTAACGCTCTCTGCATGGCTTTATAGCCGCCGACTTTTTCATACTCGTTCAGGCTCATCGGCGGTTCGTTTGGTTTAATATGCTGGGTTAAAGGCTTTTCCATTGTCCTTATTTGTACGCTTCTAAAATTGAATCTATCTTATCGCTATCTAAATCTCTGTGCAAGTCATTGTCAATCATCAATGCCGGTGCATGGTCGCATGTACCGAGGCATGGTATCGGTAGCATAGTAAACCTGCCGTCGCTTGTTGTCTCGCCGAAATTTATTTTCAATTTTTTATTTATTTCTTCCTGGATTTTCCGGTATCCTAAAATGTAGCAGCTAACACTGTCGCAAAGAAGAATTACATGTCTGCCGACTTCGCGTCTGAAAACCATATTATAAAAGGTGGCTACGCCGTCTACTTCATCCGGTGTAATTTCTAAAAACTCTGCGATGTCTTTTATACCTTCATCGGATACCCAGCCGCGGTGCTTCTGAACGACTTTCAAAGCCTCGATTGTTGCTGCTTTTTTGTAAGGAACTAATTTCAGTTCCTCTTCAAGTTCTTTTTGCTCTTCAGTTTTTAGCATAGCTATACTTTTTATCTGTCAATATCTGCCAAAACAAAATCAAGACTGCCAAGTATCGAAAGCAAATCCGGCACGGTATATCCTCGGCTAATAAATGGTACCATCTGCATATGAGGGAATGATGGCGTTCTAACTCTTGTCCGGTAAGAAGAAGTATTTCCGTCACTGATTAAATAATAACCGTTGCTGCCTTTCGTTGCTTCAATTCCATGGAAAGCTTCTCCTTCCGGAATGACCGGACCCCACGTGACGCTGAGAAAATGTGTAATCAGAGTTTCTATATCATGCATTGTTCTTTCTTTCCTTGGAGGAACAGCAAGCGGATGGTCCGATTTGTAAGGACCGGGCGGCATGTTCTTCATGCACTGCTCAATAATTCTTGTACTCTGTCTCATCTCTTCAATACGAACAACTGCACGGTCATAGCAGTCGCCGTTTTGTGCTGTCGGAATTTCAAAATCAAATTGTTCATAACCGGAGTAGGGTCGCTTCTTTCTGAAATCCCATTCCATCCCGGTTGCCCTCAAGCCAGGACCTGTAACGCCCCATTCAATTGCCTCATCTGTATTATAAATTCCGATTCCTATAGTTCTCGCTTTGAATATGCGGTTATTCATTACCATCTTATCATATTCTTTTAAACGCTTCGGGAAATACTCTACGAATTCTTTGACAAGTTTATCCCAGCCGTTCGGCAGGTCATCTGCAACGCCGCCGATGCGGAACCAGTTTGGATGCATTCTGTCGCCGCAGACTGCTTCAATTATTTCGAAGACTTTCTCACGGTCGGAGAACATATAGAATACCGGAGAAAGCTGACCGATATCTTGAGCGAAAGTCCCATACCAAACAAGATGACTTGAGAGCCTGAATAATTCTGATAGCATAACTCTGATTACCTGAGCGCGAGGCGGAACCTTTATGCCGGCGAGCTTTTCAACCGTTAAAAGATATGCAAGGTTATTCATTACTCCG
>JAJYIL010000004.1:0-19188 GCA_021790055.1 Bacteroidota bacterium | reverse complement strand
GATCTGTATAAGGGATATAAGTATGCCATGACTGCCGTTCAGCCATTTTTTCTGCACCGCGATGATGATAGCCGATATCTGGGACAATGTCGACAATCTCTTCGCCGAGAAGCTGAAGAACTAATCGAAGAACGCCGTGAGTTCCGGGATGCTGCGGACCGATATTCAAAAACATGAAGTCGGAATCTTCGCTCTCTCTCGTCATGCCCCATTCTTCAGGCTTAAAGGTGAGAGCGTTCATTTCTCTTTCCTCTTTGTCTTCGGGCAATTGGAACGGACCGATTTCAGTTGCACGCGCAGGATGTTCCTTTCGTAATGGATGTCCTTCCCAGGTCAGCGGCATTAAAATTCTTTTTAGGTGAGGATGACCATCGAACTTAACTCCAAACATGTCGTATACTTCACGTTCGTACCAACTTGCATTTTGCCATAGTTTTGTAATTGTTGGAAGAGAGGGATATTCGCCTATGAGCGCAACTTTAATTCTAATATCGTCGTTTCTGTCAAACGAAAGAAGATGATAAACAACCGTAAAATCGCTTTCCGGCATGTCGTGCCGTTTTGCGCGCGTTCTTTCATCGATAGCTGTTATATCATAAAGCATCCGGTATGGTTGGGAGGCTTCCGATTTTAGAAAGCGCAGAACATCGACAACATTTTCTTTTGGAATCCAGAGAGTAGGAAATTCATCGCGAGTCTTCTGCTCAAAGAATTCCAAATTATGGAATCTTGTCCTTAGTTCTTCAACAATACCGGAGTTTGTCATTGTAGAATTATTCTCGTGAAATATAACTCCCTGGAATAATAGAGTATTGGAGTAATGGAATTAAACAATCTATTCCATTACTCCATTATTCCAATTTTCCAGACTAAAAGTTGGCGTATAGTAATTATCAAATCTCTGTCGGCGGTTTTATCTTTGCCATCTTTCTGCGCTCGTCGCGTTTCAAATCTCTCATTGAAATTGGAGCTTGCTTTATAATTCCCTGAGGACCCGCAACCCAGCTTAACGGACGCTTCTCTTTACCGACAGCATCGCGAAGCATTAAGAGTCCTTCCATAAAAGCATCAGGTCGCGGTGGACAGCCGGGTACGTAAACATCGACCGGCATAAATTTATCTACGCCTTGAACCACGCTGTAAATATCATACATTCCGCCGGAGTTGGAACAAGAGCCCATCGAAATTATCCACCGCGGTTCCATCATCTGTTCATAAAGACGCTTTATTATCGGTGCCATCTTTATAAAAATTGTTCCGGCAGTGATCATTACATCCGCTTCTCTTGGAGTACCGCGGATAACTTCAGCGCCGAATCGAGCTATATCATACTTGCTAGTAAGGCTTGTCGCCATTTCAACAAAGCAGCATGAAAGACCAAAGTTAAATGGCCACATAGAATTTTTTCTTCCCCAGGCAATTAAATCCTGAAGAGTACTTAGTACCACAGTCTTCTGAACAGCTTCCTCGAAAGAGCTTGTTCCGCCTAACGCTGCTGTCTGCTCAATAGTTTTAGTCAGCCACCATTTCATAATTTTAATTCTTATTATTCAATTTTTTATACGCAGCTAAAATTTTATTTCCGCTAGGACCAAAGTCCAACGCACCGTTTCGCCATTCATAAATAAGTACGGCAACAAGGATGCCGATAAATACCAGCACGCCAATATAACCTGCCCATCCAACATCTTTAACCGAGATTGTCCAAGCAAAAATAAATACCGCTTCAAGGTCGAAGATAACAAAGAACATTGCGACAATATAAAAGTGTGCGGAGAATCGAATGTGTGCGCTGCCTGTAGGTACAATACCTGATTCATACGGCTCACCGGTTGCAGGCTCTTTATGGCGTTCGCCTAAAAGATGAGATAATATAATCATGCTTGCAGCAAGTGCTATAACAACTGCAGTGTATAAAAGAAGCGGCCACAATGTGACCTGATTCCGGGGATTCAGCTTAGACCTCCTTCCTAAAACTATAGGAATAACTTTAGTTCTTATCTAGATTTTAGTTCTAGTAGTTCCAAGTATGAAGTTCAATAAACTATTATAAAGAAAATTAAAATACGACTTTGTGACTAGTAACAAAAAATTATTTCGTGCTCGGAAATCAAAATAATTTTTCTCT
The DNA here is from genome assembly GCA_021790055.1 of Bacteroidota bacterium. Lineage (GTDB taxonomy): Bacteria > Bacteroidota > Ignavibacteria > Ignavibacteriales > Ignavibacteriaceae > FEN-1297. The sequence continues at coordinate 17,060 of JAJYIL010000004.1, read as the reverse complement.
ACTTCAAAAATAAAACTAATGAATGTATTTGTAAAATGCTTAGGCTTTCAGTCAAATTTCTTCTTTGCAATTTGAAATCTGAGTACCAATTCTTCTCCTAAATAATTACTATAAATCATACTCAATGCGACAATAGTTTCGACTGCTGTAATTATTAAAGAAGGAACAGGAATATCCGGATAAAACTTAAACTGAATGCCGGCAAGAAAAAGAGAGGATTGAACTGATTGAGAAAGAGATTCAAAATATGCCCGAGATATACCGTAGTGTATACTTGATGAAAGAAGTTGAAGAAATGAGCATCAAAGAAATTGCCGATTGTTTGAATATTTCTGAAGTGAATGTAAAAGTGTGAGCGTTCCGGGCGAAAGCTATGTTGAAGAAATTTTTAAAGTCCGGTATTGATGAAAAAGATTTACTAAGATTTGGAAACGAGAGATGCGATAGAATAGTTGAGAATGCATTAGCTGTTATAAATAAAAAATAGTTTCACTTTCTTAAATTTTTATTCTAATTATTCCCCCTGCACATTAAAGATTTACTAACTGACTTAAGTCATTGGCTTATCAGCGCCGGCAAATTATTTTTGACTCGTAAAATTTATTGAGAATGTTTTAGAAGAATTCAAATGGCTTTAATGATAACCGATGAATGCATCAACTGCGGCGCATGCGAACCTGAATGCCCCAACACAGCAATTTATGAGGGTGGAATGAACTGGTCACTGGATGGTAGAAGCAATGAATCGCTGATAAACGATTATTTTTATATAGTGCCGGAAAAGTGCACTGAATGCGTCGGCTTTCATAACGAGCCGCAATGCCGGGCGGTTTGCCCTGTCGACTGCATAATCATTAATCCGGACCATGTCGAATCCAAAGAAGAACTACTGGAAAAGAAAGAAAAACTAAATTTAATTGAGCGTTAAAAATGTTTAGAGAAAATATAACAGACGATATATCGCACGATGTTCTCACTTCTGGAAAAATTGAAGTAAAGAACTTCAAAGATCAAATTGGCTATCAACAGGATTCAACAGTTATTAAAACTGTTTTGAAGAAACAAAACGGCAACGTTGTATTGTTTGCCTTCGACAAAGACCAGGGTTTAATTGAACATTCAGCTTCCTCGGAGGCACTGATCTATATTATCGAAGGTGAGATTGATTTCATAATAGCAGGAGAAACCTATCTGTTAAAGGATGGTGATTCTTTGAAGCTGCCTGTCAAAGCTCCTCATTCGTTGTTTGCAAAAGAAAAAACAAAAATACTGCTTGTTGTAATTTCAGAATGAAATAATTTGGTAAGACTAAGAACAAATGATAAAGTCTTAGTTCAGTTCTTTTGATGAGTCTAAACATTCTAACCGTTACTTCCGATAATAATTAAAAAGATTTCACACAAGATTTCGGTGAATATTTATTCCGTTCAACGTGATTAAAATTCAAATTAAGAAGCAAAATCACTCATGAATCAAAAATTTTGGAATACTGTGAATAAATAACTTGACAAACTTGTCGACATGCTTTATTTTGGCAACCAATAAAAATAATTTTATGTACAGCACGAAGAAAAATAGAAAATTACAATTATCTGCCGTAAGAAACGACGGGCGTCGTGTTGTTATGAACAATTCAGTTAGTGACCTTTCTTTAGATATCATTCTAGGGATTTCAATTATTATTAGCGTCCTAGTAATTATAATTCTAGGCTGATAATATTGGTCAATCCCAAATCAATCAAAGTACAAAATAAATAATTAAGATTCGGGATTGACCGGAACCGAAGATTTATATCTGAAGGTTATAAAATTGATCGCTAAGCGATAAGTAATCATCAGAGGCTGTAGTGAGATCGAATTCAAAATATACCGGCTATCGAAAAACTTCCACAAGAAGCTGTATGGCTAATACTGCTCTCACCAAAAGTGTTGTAGAAAAACAACATCTCACCCGCTTCAGCCTCTTAGTTCTATGCATTAAAAATATTATAATTCTAAACCTTATTATTCCCGGCATCTAAGCTCGAGATAATTTTACACGGCAAAGATTATCCCGGACTTAGATGCTAAGCCCGGCATAAATTCTTTTAGCCGTAGAATTATATAGCCGTTATTTTGAATTTTGGAATCATTTTGGATTAAATATAATTATAGAAGAGAGAAAGGATTAGTCATGAGAACAACCAAGCAGAAGCTGTCCGGAGCGGATATTTTCTTTGAATGCCTTAGGCAGGAAAAGGTTGAATATGTATTTGGTTATCCCGGCGGCGCAGTGCTTAAGATTTATGAGAAGCTTTACGATGTAAAACACCTTAAGCATATTTTAGTACGGCATGAGCAAGGCGCTGCTCATATGGCTGAGGGTTATGCTAAGGCAACCGGCAAGGTAGGTGTTGTACTTGTTACTTCCGGTCCGGGCGCTACTAATACTGTTACCGGCATCGCAGATGCTTATATGGACTCTGTTCCGATTGTTGTCTTCACCGGTCAGGTTGCTACTCATCTCATCGGCAACGATGCTTTCCAGGAAGCAGACATCGTTGGAATTACAAGACCGATTACCAAGCATAACTTTTTAGTTAGAGACGTCAATGAGCTTGCTTCAACTATAAAGAAGGCTTTCTTTATTGCATCCACCGGAAGACCAGGACCGGTGCTTGTTGATCTTCCAAAGGATGTCGTCAATTCAGTCTGTGAATTTGATTATCCTGAAAAAGTTGAGATGCGCGGGTATAAGCCGACTTTCCTCGGTCATCAGAATCAAATTAAGAAAGCTGCAGAGGTAATAAAGAATGCTAAGCGACCTCTGCTTTATGTCGGCGGAGGTGTCATTATGGCTAACGGTGAACGCGAGCTCCGTTTGTTCGCAATGCAAAATAAACTTCCGGTAACCATGACACTTCAAGGGCTCGGCGCGTTCCCGGGCAACGATCCTCAATCGCTTGGAATGCTCGGCATGCACGGTACTTACTGGGCAAACCAGGCAGTTAATAACTGCGATGTCCTTGTCTCTCTCGGCGCCCGTTTCGATGACCGCGTTACCGGCAAGGTAGATACCTTTGCTACTAAGGCTTATAAGGTTCATGTTGATATCGACCCGACATGTATTGATAAAAATGTAATTGTGGATTTGCCTATAGTCGGTGATGTTAAGCATGTACTTGCAGAGCTTGCTACAGAAATAACAGAGCCTCTGCAGCTCGACGAATGGTGGGATCAGATTGAAGCCTGGCGCGAAGAATGTCCACTTCATTATGAAAAAGATGACGGTAAGTTAAGGTCGGAATATATTATTGAAAAGATTTCAGAGAAGACAAAAGGTGAGGCGGTTGTTGTTACTGACGTCGGTCAACACCAGATGTGGACTGCACAGTACTATAAGTTTAATCATCCGCGCTCTCATATTACAAGCGGCGGACTTGGAACGATGGGCTTCGGCTTGCCGGCAGCAATCGGCGCTGCCTTCGGGGTAAAAGACAGACCGGTTATCTGCATCAGCGGGGACGGCGGCTTTCAGATGAACATACAGGAGCTTGCTACCGCAGTATTCAATAAATTGCCGATAAAAATATTTATTATAAATAATAGCTTTTTAGGAATGGTAAGACAGTGGCAGGAATTATTCCATGCAGAAAAATACAGCTTCACAGATCTATCGGAAAGCAATCCTAATTTTGTGAAAATTGCCGAAGGCTTCCGTATGAAGGCGATGTCTGTAAATTCACCCACCGAGGTTGATTATATTCTTGATGAGGCTTTGGCTTATAATGACGGTCCTGTACTTGTTGAATTTAAAGTCGTAAAAGAAGATATGGTATTTCCGATTATCCCTGCAGGTAAATCAGTTAATGAGATGATGACAAAGCGTCTCGATCCGAAGGAGATGGTTTAATGAAGCATACCATTTCAGTCTTAGTAGAAAACCAGTTTGGAGCCTTTAACCGCGTAGCAACAATGTTCAGTGGTAAGGGGTTTAATATCCACAGCATCTCTATCGGAGAAACGGAAAATTCTGAAGTTTCCAGAATGACTATTGTTACCGAAGGCGAGGACAAGATAATGGAACAGGTAGTTAAGCAGTTGAATCGCCTCATCGATACTATCAAAGTTATAGACCTTACAGGGCAGACAAGAGTTGAAAGAGAACTTGCTCTAATTACCGTTTTTTATCAAAAAGGAACTCGCGCAGAAGTAATTAGTGTCTGCGACATATTCAGAGGAAATGTTGTTGACATAAACACAAAAACTATTACTCTGGAAATAACAGGTCCTCCGGATAAGATAGACGCCGTTGTAAATGTCCTTGAACCTTACGGCATTAAAGAAATGGCTCGCTCAGGTACTGTTGCGCTTAAGCGCGGCGAGCAGATTAAATACGAAAAAAATCCAGTAACTCAATAATAGAAGGGAAATGAAAATGAAAGTTTATTATGACAATGACGCATCTTTGGAATATCTCCAAGGTAAAAAGATTGCTGTGCTTGGCTTCGGAAGCCAGGGTCATGCTCATGCACTTAATCTAAAAGAAAGCGGATGCAATGTATGCGTCGGTCTGCGCAAAGACAGTAAGAGATGGGCTTTGGCTGAAGGCGCCGGTCTTGCTGTAAAGACTGTACCTGAAGCCTCCGAGTGGGCTGATGTAATTATGATTTTACTTCCTGATCAAAACCAAAAGGCAGTTTATGATGCTGATATCGCTCCGCATTTAAAGTCGGGCGACACTATTGCATTTGGTCACGGATTTAATATTCATTACAAGCAGATTGTTCCTCCGGCAGATATTAATGTAATGATGATTGCACCAAAAGGTCCCGGTCATCTTGTAAGAAGAACTTATCTTGAAGGTTCAGGAGTTCCGGACTTGATTGCAGTCCATCAAGACCCGAGCGGACAGACTTTGAATATGGCACTTGCATGGGCAAAAGGTATCGGCGGCACAAGAGCTGGCGTTATCGAAACTAATTTCAAGAATGAAACTGAAACAGATTTATTCGGCGAACAGGCTGTCCTTTGCGGCGGCTCGGCAGAGCTAATCAAAGCCGGATTTGAAACTCTTGTCGAAGCAGGCTATCCTCCTGAACTTGCTTACTTCGAATGCATGCATGAGATGAAATTGATTGTTGACCTTTATTATGAAGGAGGTCTTTCAAGAATGAATTACTCTGTAAGCGATACCGCTGAGTACGGCGGAATGACAAGAGGCAAGCGCTTAATTAATGCCGAAACTAAAAAAGAAATGAAAAAGATTTTAAGCGAAATCCAGAGCGGTCAATTTGCTAACGAATGGTTAACCGAATATAAAAACGGTCAGCCGCTTATGGAAAAGCTTAGAAAGGAAAACCGTGAGCATCAGATTGAAACTGTCGGTGCAAAGCTTAGAGGCATGATGAGCTGGCTCTTCAAGAAGAATGCTAAAGAAGAGGTTGGTGTATGAACTTGAAGATAACACTGCTGCCAGGTGACGGCATTGGTCCCGAAGTAGTAAGTGCAGCAGTAGAAGTAATGAAAGTTGCCGCAGAGAAATTTAATGTTACGTTAAAATTTAATGAGCAGCTTGCCGGCGGCTGCTCTTACGACAAGTTTGGAAAGCCGCTTACTGAGGAAACTTTAAGTGCATGTTATGATTCCGATGCAGTTCTGCTTGGCGCAGTCGGAGGATATAAGTGGGAAAATTTACCGCAGAACCTTAAGCCGGAAGCCGCTCTGCTTGGGCTTCGCAAGGCGCTCGGTCTTTATACAAACATAAGACCTGCAAAAGTTTATTCTGCTCTTTTATCTTCATCAACCTTGAAGCCGGAAGTTATAGAAGGAACGGATTTCGTAATCTTCCGTGAGCTAACCGGAGATGTTTACTTCGGCGAGCCCCGCGGCTTTGATGAGAACAAAGGCTGGAACACGATGATTTATACGAAGGAAGAAGTTGTCCGCATTGCACGCAGCGCATTTGAAGTCGCAATGAAGCGGGGCAAGCGTGTAGTCTCGGTTGATAAAGCAAACGTGCTTGATTGCTCTCAGTTCTGGCGCAAGGTTGTCCATGAGGTTCATAAGGATTATCCTGAGATAGAATTGAGCGACATGTATGTCGACAATGCTGCAATGCAGATAGTCCGCAATCCAAAACAATTTGATGTAATCTTAACTCAAAATTTATTCGGCGATATATTAAGCGACATTGCCGCAATGATTACCGGCAGTCTTGGTATGCTTCCTTCGGCAAGCCTTGGAACCAAATATGCATTATACGAGCCTGTCCACGGAAGCGCTCCGGACATTGCGGGGCAGGGTAAAGCGAATCCTCTTGCTACTATATCTTCCGTTGCAATGATGTTTGCATATTCGTTCCAGATGTATAAGGCAGCAGAGCTTATTGAAGCGGCAATAGATAAAACATTATCTATGGGTTATAGAACGGCGGATATTTATTCGCCGGGTACAAATTTGGTCTCGACAAAGCAAATGAAAGACGCCGTCATAGAAAACTTCAATCAGGTTTATGACGAGCAAGCTTTAGGCGTTTTTACATTATAATTATAAATGAAAGGCAGCTATCGTGAACAACAGAGTAATAATCTTTGACACAACATTAAGAGACGGCGAACAAGCGCCGGGTGCTTCGTTAAACGTATTCGAAAAACTGGAGATTGCGCGTCAGCTCGAAAAGCTAAATGTTGATGTTATCGAGGCTGGCTTCCCGGTCTCTTCGCCTGCACAGTTTGAAGCGGTGCAGAGAGTTGCCGGTGAAATAAATGCAGTAATTGCCGGTCTCGCTCGCGCTAAAGAAATTGATGTGAAGTCTGCTTATGATTCTCTTAAAGAAGCAAAGCGTTTTAGGATTCATACTTTCTCCAGCACTTCCGATATTCACATACTTGGAAAGTTCGGAGATGATAGGTACGGAAAAACTCTTGAAGAGAAAAGAGCGACAGTCATCAAAATGTCCAGAGATGCCGTTGCTTATGCAAAAACTTTTACGGATGATGTAGAATTTTCTGCGGAAGATGCAGGACGGACAGACATCGGATATCTTGCCGATGTAATTGAAGCAGCCATTGAAGCAGGTGCAACGACTGTCAACATCCCCGATACGACAGGTTATACTTTCCCCTGGGAATACGGTGCGAAGATTGCTGAACTTAAAAAGAGAGTAAAGAATATTGAAAAAGCAATCATTAGCGTCCATTGTCATGATGACCTCGGCTTAGGTGTTGCCAATTCACTAAGCGGAATTGAAAACGGCGCGCGCCAGGTTGAATGCACAATTAACGGAATCGGTGAGCGTGCAGGCAATGCTTCGCTTGAAGAAGTTGTAATGGCACTAAAAGTACGGAAGGATATTACCAAGTACTTTACGAAAATAAATACTGAAGAAATATATAACACAAGCAAGATGGTTTCCTCGTTCACCGGCATGATAGTACAGCCAAATAAAGCCATTGTCGGCGAGAATGCTTTCGCTCATGAATCCGGCATTCATCAAGACGGAATGCTGAAGAACAGACAGACTTACGAAATTATGACTCCTGAAAGTGTCGGCGTCAGAAAAACTAAAATTGTTCTCGGCAGGCATTCGGGAAGGCACGGATTAAAGTCACGCCTTCAGGAACTCGGATATAAGCTAAATGAGAAAGAACTTCAAACTATTTATGAAAAATTTCTTGAGCTTGCCGACAAGAAGAAAGAAGTTTTTGATGAGGACTTAAGAGTTTTAATGGGAGACCAGGCGCTCGACTCAAAAGAAGAACGCTTCGAACTCGATTATATTCATGTAACTATTGGAACCAACTCGATTCCAACCGCTGCAGTTAGGATTAAAGCTGGCGAGGAATATATCCAAGAATCTGCAACCGGCGACGGCGCTGTAGATGCATGCTTCAATGCGATTGAAAGAGCCCTTGAAATAAAATCCAATCTTGAATCTTATAATGTCAGGTCGGTTACTTCCGGCAGGCAAGCTATGGGAGAAGTAATTGTTAGGCTCCGTGAAGGCGACAATTCATTTACAGGCAGAGGTGTTTCTACCGATGTTATCGAAGCGAGCGCTAAGGCTTATATACAGGCATTAAACCAGCGCCAAAATTTTATCGAAATGAAAAAGGAGAATGAATCTTTAAGTCGTTCTCTTTCAGATTTATCTCAAGCAGTATAAAGGAAATAATAAAATGTCAATGACAATAACAGAAAAGATTTTATCTAAATCATCCGGCAGGAAAACAGTTCAGCCGGGTGAGAACATTTGGCTGAACGTCGACGTACTGATGACGCACGATGTATGTGGACCGCCGACAATTGCAATCTGGAAGCGCGAGTTCGGGAAAGATGCAAAGATTTGGGATAAGAGTAAACTCGTAATTTTCCCGGACCACTATATTTTTACAAAAAATCCACAGGCAAATAGAAACGTTGATATTCTAAGACAGTTTGCAAGTGAATATAAAGTAGATAATTATTACGATGTCGGTACTGAAAGATACAAAGGCGTTTGCCACATAGCTCTTGCTGAAGAAGGTTACAACGTTCCCGGAACAGTTTTATTTGGTACCGATTCGCACACATGCACTTCAGGTGCGTTTGGTATGTTCTCTACCGGAGTCGGCAATACAGATGCAGCTTTCATTTTAGGAACCGGAAAGATTTGGGAGAAGGTTCCCGAATCTCTTAAGTTTACTTTTGATGGTCAGCTGCCGGCATATATAACTGCTAAGGATTTAATTTTGCAGGTGCTTGGCGATATTACGACCGACGGCGGAACTTACTGCGCGCTTGAGTTTGACGGCGAAGGCGTATTCTCTCTTTCAATCGATGAAAGAATGACGCTTACCAACATGGCAATTGAAGGCGGCGCGATGAACGGAATTATCGCGGCAGACTCTGTCACTGAAGCTTATGTCAAAGAAAGAACAAACAAACCGTACGAAATATTTCACAGTGATGCTGATGCAAAGTACAAGAAAATATTCCGCTACGATGTTGCAAAGATGGAACCTCACGTTGCAAAACCGCATAGCCCGGATAATCTTGATACGGTCAGAAATGTTCAGGGAACTAAGCTGACTAAATGTTATATCGGTTCCTGCACCGGCGGAAAGCTTAGCGATTATCAAGCCGCTGCAAAAATAATTTTCGGCAATAAAGTTAAAGTTCCTACTTTTATCGTCCCTGCAAGTACTCAAATTGCAAAACAGCTTGAAGTAGAAACTATCAGCGGTGTTTCGTTAAGACAAATTTTTGAAAATGCCGGCGCTGAAGTTGCACAGTCTTCCTGCGCTGCATGTCTCGGAGGACCTTCGGATACGATTGGTCGCGCAACTGATGGTGAGGTAGTTATATCTACAACAAACAGAAACTTTCCCGGAAGAATGGGAAGCAAGAAGTCGGCAGTGTATTTAGCTTCACCGCTTACTGTCGCAGCGTCTTCCTTAACCGGAGTAATAACCGATCCGCGGGATTTTTTATAAATGAAATTGGAGATAAAAAACTAAATGGAAAAAATAATTAAAGGTAAAGCCTACGTGTTAGGCAACAACATAGATACCGACCAGATAATTCCAGCTGAACATCTGGTTTACAGTTTGACAGACCCTGAAGAATTGAAGAAGTACGGACACTTCGCTCTTTCAAGTGTTCCGCCTGCTCAAGCAGGTTTACCGCAAGGGAATATTCCTTTTATTAAAGGCGAAAATTATTTGTCCGAGTTCAACATCGTTATCGGAGGTTCAAATTTCGGCTGCGGTTCTTCACGCGAACATGCACCGTTTGCACTTCAAGTCGCCGGCGTTAAGGCAGTAATTGCAGAATCGTATGCAAGAATATTTTATAGGAATTGTGTAGACGGCGGATTCTTGCTGCCATACGAAACTCCGGTAAAATTAACTGAACAGATTAAAACCGGCGATGAGCTTGAGCTTAATGTTCATGATAACATTTTAAAAGATATAACTACCGGAAGTATTTACATTCTTCGTTCACTTGGAGATATTCTTCCAATAATCGAAGCTGGAGATATCTTTAAGTATGCACGGCAGTCCGGCATGATTGCTTAGAATGAACAAAAGAAAATTTTAAACTTAATGAGAAAAGAGATGAGCAATTCAATTGAACTATTCGATACTACGCTTCGCGACGGTACGCAAGGCGAAGGCATAAATCTATCTGTACAGGACAAATTATTAATTGTTCAGAAGCTTGATGAATTCGGAATCGATATTATTGAAGGCGGCTGGCCCGGCAGCAATCCTCGCGATGAAGAATTCTTTCAGAAGGTGAAGGGGTTAAAGCTTAAGCATGCTCAAGTGTGTGCTTTCGGCTCTACTGCGCGCTCATTAAAGAACATTGAAGGCGATCCTAATTTGTTAGCGATCTTAAAAGCTGAAACCCCCGTAGTCTCTATTTTCGGAAAAACATGGAGGCTGCATTCGGTTGAAGGACTTGGATTGACTGACGATGAAAATGAAAAACTAATATTTAGTACAGTTGATTTTTTAAAGCGACAAGGGAAAAAAGTAGTATACGATGCAGAACATTTTTTCGATGGCTATAAAGACAACAAGCAATTTGCCGTGAAGATGCTGAAATCAGCTGAACGCGCCGGTGCCGATGTAATTGTCCTTTGCGATACCAATGGCGGCACACTGCCTTCGGAAGTATATGACATCGTTATAGAACTGAAAAAAATAATTGATGCCCCGCTTGGTATTCACACTCATAATGATTCGGAGCTTGCTGTTGCGAATTCAATTGCAGCGATAAGTGCCGGTGCAGTGCACGTTCAAGGGACAATTAACGGAGTAGGAGAAAGATGCGGTAATGCAAATCTCTGCAGCATAATTCCAAATATAATTTTGAAGTTGAAAAAAACGACAAAACAGGAAGTTAATCTCGAGCATCTAACTTCACTGTCAAACTTCGTATTCGAAGTAATGAATTTAACTCCGAACACCAGGGCTGCTTTTGTAGGCAAGTCTGCGTTTGCACATAAAGGCGGAATTCATGTCAGCGCAGTTTTAAAAAACAGTAGTATGTACGAACATATTAAACCGGAAAGAGTCGGCAACAAGCAAAGAGTACTTATTTCCGATCTAGCGGGTCAAAGCAATATCCGCTATAAGGCTAAAGAGCTTGGTATCGATTTGTCTGATAATACCGAGCTTAGCAAAAAGCTTGTCAGCTATATTAAATCGCTTGAGTATGCCGGATTTCAATTTGACGGTGCAGAAGCGTCATTTGAGTTGCTTCTAAGAAAAGAACTGAATGAGTTTACTCCGTTCTTTACTGTTCTCGATTCGAAGGTAACTGTTTTTAACAGTGATGAAGGCTCTTCACCTGCGGAAGCTGTACTTAAAATTTCTGTCGACGGCGAAATAGAGCACACCGCTTCGGATGGTGATGGTCCGGTTAATGCGCTTGACAATGCATTGCGCAAAGCCTTGTTAAGATTCTACCCGGAGATTTCTTTAATAAAATTAATTGATTATAAAGTTCGTGTGCTTGATGAAAAGGACGGCACTGCCGCAAAAGTTAGAGTAATTATTCAGTCAAGCGATGGCAATGAATTCTGGAATACCGTCGGAGTTTCTGAAAATATTATTGAAGCCAGCTTCCAGGCTTTAAGCGATAGTATTAACTACAAGCTTTTCAAAAACCAAAATCAGAAAGAGCGGATAACAGCTTTACGGTAAAAAAATGGAAATAGGTCTTGTTCAATATAATCCGGCTTGGGAAGATAAAGCTGGAAATCGTGAAAGGATTAATCGTCTTCTGGCTAAAGAGCATAGCGAAGCCGAAGTATTAATATTTCCCGAAATGACATTAACCGGCTTTACAATGGAGGCATCTGATTTTGCCGAAGGGCTTTTTGATGAAAGCTTCAAATATTTTTCCGGACTTGCAATTGAAAAAAAATCTCACGTACTTGCCGGAATAATCGAAAGCAAAGAAAATAAATTTTACAACTCTCTTCTTCATATAAATAAAACCGGAGAGCTTGCTAAGGTTTACAGGAAAATTCATCCGTTCTCTTATTCAACGGAAGACAAGCATTATGCAAGAGGAACGGAAATAGTAGCTAGTAAAATTGAAGGATGGAATACAGGTTTTTCAATATGCTATGATTTAAGATTCCCCGAACTGTACAGGCATTATGCAAAAGAAAGGGCAGAGCTGATAGCTGTAATTGCCAACTGGCCTGTTACAAGAATAGAGCATTGGCGTACACTATTGAAAGCCCGTGCGATTGAGAATCAATGCTACGTTGCGGGAGTTAACCGCACCGGCAATGATCCTGCGTTAAAGTACAACGGCTTCAGCAGTGTTTTTGACCCGATGGGCAATGAAATAATTTTTTCGGAAGATAAGGAAAAAATATTAACTGCAGAAATCTCAATTGAAAAAGTAAGAGAGACAAGAGAGAAGCTTCCTTTTCTTGACGACATTTTTTTAATATAAGGCTAAAATTAACATTTATCTCCAACGGAGTACAATTTAATATGGAAAGACTGAATAAAAGTAAAGAGATAAACGGCAATTTTCTTCAATTAGAAGAAATGAAGAAACAAGGAATGTATGATCCTTCATACGAGCACGACGCATGTGGAATGGGCTTTGTCGCCGATGTAAAGGGCAGGAAATCCCGCTCTATTATCGATAAGGGTCTTGACATATTAAAGAACCTTGAGCATCGGGGCGCAGTCGGTGCCGATCCGGAAACCGGTGACGGCTCAGGAATTTTAATTCAAATGCCCGATGAATTTATCAGGAAAGTTGCCGGGGAGAGAAAGATCAAGCTTCCCGCATACGGTAAATACGGCGTTGGAATGATGTTCCTGCCGCAGGACCCGGTGATGAGAAAGGCGGTTGAGAATTTAGTTGAGAAAATTGTAATCGATGAAAGCCAGAAATTTTTAGGCTGGCGCGACGTGCCGGTTGATCCCATGGTCCCGGGCAGAGGTGCTCGGATGATGCAGCCCTTCATCAGGCAGTGCTTTATCGGCGCCAATAAAAATATCGCTACACAGGATGAGTTCGAGAGAAAGCTGTATACAATTAGAAGAATTATTGATCACCGTGTTCGGGTTGAGGTAAAGTGCGACAGAAGCAAATACTATGTTCCATCTTTCTCCAGCAAAATATTAATTTATAAGGGAATGCTTTTAGCGCCGCAACTTCCGGCATTCTATAAAGATCTTAATGATCCGGATATGAAATCCGCAATGGTAATGCTTCATCTGCGCTTTTCAACAAACACTTTCCCAACATGGGATCTTGCACATCCGTTTAGAATGATTGCGCATAACGGTGAGATAAATACCTTGCGCGGAAATAAAAACTGGATGGCTGCGCGACAGGCTGTAATGGAATCACCGTACTTCGGTAAAGATTTAAAGAGGATGCTTCCAATTATCATGGATGGGCAAAGCGATTCCGCAACTTTCGATTCAGTGCTTGAGCTTTTAGTAATGAGCGGGAGAAGCCTGCCCCATGCAATGATGATGATGATACCGGAAGCATGGTCTAAGAATGACTTAATGGATCCGGATAGAAAAGCCTTTTATGAATTCCATGCGACTATGATGGAGCCCTGGGATGGTCCCGCTGCAGTTGTATTTACAGACGGAAACATCATCGGCGCTACGCTTGATAGGAACGGTTTGCGCCCGTCAAGATATGTGGTTACAAAAGATGATCTTGTCGTATTAACTTCCGAAGCAGGCACATTCAGTGTTGATGCAGAGAATGTTGCTAAAAAAGGAAAGCTTCAACCGGGAAGAATGTTCATTCTTGATCTAAACCAGGGAAGAATAATTGATGATGAAGAAGTAAAGAAAGAAATTGTAACAAGAAAGCCGTACCGGAAGTGGGTTAACGACAACATGATTAAGCTTTCGCATCTTCCTACTCCGGGCGAGATTTATAACGCCGATTTCAGCACACTCCATATGCGGCAGAGAATTTTCGGTTACACGAAAGAAGATATAGACAAGGTAATACTGCCGATGACTGTGAACGGGCAGGAGGCAGTCGGCTCGATGGGAACCGACGCTGCGCTTGCAGTGCTTTCGGAGCGCCCACAACTTCTGTTCAGATATTTTAAGCAGATGTTCGCGCAGGTAACCAATCCCCCGATTGATCCAATCAGGGAAGAATTAGTTATGGAGCTTACAACTTACGTCGGACCAGAACAGAATCTGCTTGCCGAGACCCCGGTTCACGCACACCGGCTTGAGCTTGAGCATCCGTTGCTTTCAAATTCTCAAATAGAAAAGATTAGGAACATTGCCAAGGGGCATTTTAAATCGATTACAATTCCTCTGCTGTTTAATCCTCATGTAAGACATAACATGCGCGAGAGACTCGACCAGATTTGTACTGAAGCCGTTGAAGCTGTTAAGACCGGGATTTCGTTAATAATTTTATCCGATAAAGGAGTTGATAGAAACTGCGCGGCTATTCCAAGCTTGCTTGCAACTTCAGGCGTTCATCATGCATTGCTTAGAGCGGGATTAAGAACGCGTACAGGTCTTATCGTAGAAAGCGGCGAGCCCCGCGAAGTGCATCATTTTGCGCTTCTATGCGGCTACGGCGCCAATGCAATAAATCCGTACGTAGCGTATGAAACCCTGGCTTACTTAGTTGAAAATAATTTTCTACCTGAAGTAAAAGATTATAAATACGCAAAGAGCAGCTTTGTTAAGGCAGTCAGCAAAGGATTGTTTAAGATCTTCAGCAAGATGGGAATCAGCACTCTCCAATCTTATTGCGGCGCGCAGATATTTGAAGCGGTTGGCTTGGACAGCGAGATAGTTGAAAACTATTTTACAGGCACGCCGACAAAGGTTGAGGGTCTCAGTCTTGAAATGCTTGAAGAAGAGACAATCCTCCGCCACGTAAATGCACTTGATCCCCAGGTAGATCAAAGCAGCCTTGATGTAGGCGGTCTCTATCATTATAGACAGGACGGCGAGTATCATCTCTGGAATCCACTAACTATATCAAAGCTTCAGCTAAGTACGAGCAGAGGCGATTATAAATTATTCAAAGAATATTCCGAGCTAATCAACAATCAAAATAAAAAGAGAGTAACTCTCAGAAGCTTGTTTGAACTGGATACAAACGGCGTTAAAGTACCATTTGATGAAGTGGAGCCTGCCTCTGAAATTGTTAAAAGATTTTCTACCGGCGCTATGAGCTTCGGTTCAATTTCGGTTGAAGCTCATACTTCGCTTGCAATTGCAATGAACCGGCTCGGCGGAAAATCCAATACTGGTGAAGGCGGCGAAGATTCGGTAAGATTTGTCAAACTGCCAAACGGCGACAGTATGCGTTCTGCAATAAAGCAAGTTGCATCTGCAAGGTTCGGTGTTACGGCAAACTATCTTGTTAATGCAGACGAGCTCCAAATTAAAATGGCGCAAGGTGCTAAGCCGGGAGAAGGCGGACAGCTTCCCGGCTTTAAGGTTGATAAGATTATCGGAAGAATCCGGCACAGCATTCCCGGCGTAACTCTAATTAGCCCGCCGCCGCATCATGATATTTATTCAATTGAAGATCTGAAGCAGCTAATCTTTGACTTGAAAAATATTAATCCTAAAGCCAGGATAAGTGTAAAGCTTGTATCTGAAGTTGGAGTCGGTACAATTGCCGCCGGTGTAGCAAAGGCACACGCAGATCATATTCTAATTAGCGGGCATGACGGCGGTACCGGCGCAAGCCCGATCTCTTCGATTCAATATGCAGGCTCGCCGTGGGAATTAGGACTAAGCGAAGCGCATCAAACTCTCGTTCTGAACGGATTGCGGGACAGGGTTTATCTCGCAACCGACGGGCAATTAAAAACAGGACGCGACGTTGTTATTGCCGCTCTGCTCGGCGCTGAAGAATTCGGATTTGCTACGACGGCACTTGTTACTCAAGGCTGCATTATGATGAGGAAATGTCACTTGAATACATGCCCGACAGGTGTGGCTACTCAAAATCCGGAACTTAGAAAATTATTTACGGGCAAGCCGGAATATCTCATAAACTTTATGATGTTCATTGCAGAGGAAGTTCGTGAGATAATGGCTGAACTTGGATTCAGAACCTTTAATGAAATGATTGGGAAGACAGAGAAAATTGTTCCTATAAGACTGAATGATCACTGGAAAGCGCGCGGCATAGATATGACGAAACCGTTGTTCAAGACGACTCCGCTTTATGAAACCAATCTTTACCGGACACGGGATCAAAATCATGGATTGGATAATCAACTTGATTACGAGTTTATTAAGCAGGCTCAACCTGCATTGGAAAACGGTACTCCGGTTCATATTAAAACTAGAATTAGGAATGTTAACCGAACTGTTGGAACAATGCTTTCGAGCGAAATAGCTAAGCGCTACGGTGAGCAAGGCTTGCCTGATGGAACTATTAAAATAGAATTACGGGGCACGGCAGGGCAAAGTTTCGGAACATTCCTCGCAAAAGGCGTTGAGCTTAACCTGACGGGCGAATCAAATGATTACACGGGCAAAGGGCTTTCCGGCGGAAGGTTAATCGTCAAAGTTCCTCCTGAAGTTACATTTGATCCGGCTGAGAATATTATTATCGGCAACACCTGTCTTTACGGCGCAACAAGCGGAGAGGCTTATATTAACGGCGTATCCGGTGAAAGATTTGCGGTACGTAATTCAGGAGCCTACGCTGTAATTGAAGGCGTGGGAGATCACGGATGCGAATACATGACCGGAGGAAGAGTAGCAGTGCTTGGTAAAATCGGACGCAACTTTGCGGCTGGTATGTCGGGTGGAATTGCTTACGTCTGGGACACAAATAAGATTGCCGAAAAATATATTAACCATGAAATGGTTTCGGTAGAATATCTTATTTACGATGAAGATATTGCTGAGCTATATAGTATGATTCAAAACCATTTTGAATATACCGGCTCAAAGAGAGCGGAATATATTCTAAACAATTGGAGCCATGAAAAAGATAATTTTTGGAAGATTATTCCTGAAGAATACAGAAAGGCGCTTGCAAAAATGGCAAAAGAACAGGAAGAAAGATTACCTGAAAGTAAGCCTGAA
>JAJYIL010000327.1 GCA_021790055.1 Bacteroidota bacterium | reverse complement strand
CGTATTTAGATTTTTCTCAGATAGTTAGATTTATCAAAGAAACTTGGGGTAAAAAATCAGCGGAAGAATTTATTATCCAAATAGATGAAATAGTAAATATTCTTTCCAAATTTCCTTTCATTGGGAAAATCATTTACCTACAGAAAAATGTAAGGTCATTTGTTATTTCGAAACAAACAACTCTAATTTATAGAATTAAAGATGATACAATAACCATTCTTAATCTGTTCGATAACAGACAAAGCCCTGACAGACTAAAAGTAAATGAAAGTGTCAGCGGATATTCCCAATCAACTGAAACCAAAATTCCGATATGATTTGACAAATAAAATATGATTGACTTTTCTAAGCTTAAAAAAATAATTGAGGACAACAATTCATTCCTCTTAACCACACACGTTAATCCGGATGCTGATGCAATCGGTTCTGAAATTGCTTTCTACTTTATTCTGAAGGAATTGGGAAAGAAGGCTTTCATAATTAACCACAGCGAAACTCCGTACAATCTTGAATTTTTGGATACCGACAGAATGATTGAAAAGTATGACGGGCAAAAGCATTCAAAGATATTTGATGAAGTGGATGTCCTTGTCGCGCTTGATTTCAACCGTTCGGACCGGGTTGTTAGGATGCAGAAAAGATTTACTGAATCTAAGAAATTAAAAATTTGCATCGACCATCATCAAGACGAAGAAAAATTTGTTGACTATTTCTTTATCGATACTAATTACTCTGCTACCGGGCAAATTATTTATGATTTAATAAATAAGACCAGGATTGTGGATTTAAATTTCCAAAATGCGTATCCGATTTACGCCGCAATAATGACCGACACAGGTTCATTCAGATTTGAAAGGACGACTCCGGAATTACATTATATTGCCGCCGACTTAATCCGGCATGGCGTAATTCCCGGCGAAGTATTTGACAAAATTTACGACCAGAGCAAGTTTAGCAAAATAAGATTGCTCGGCGCGGCACTCGATTCAATGCAGCTTTACGGCGTTGATAAGAAGATAGCTTACATGGTTCTTTATCAAGAAACATTTGAGAAGCTTGATGCAGTTGAATCCGATACTGAAAACTTTGTGAATTATAATTTGTCTGTTGAAGATGTAGTTATCGGGCTTCTGTTTATCGAATTGAAAGAAGGATTTAAAGTAAGCTTCCGTTCAAAAGGTACTATACCGATGAACAAGCTTGCCGCCGAGTTTGGAGGCGGCGGGCATATTAACGCTGCGGGCGCAAGAATCTTTGATGGCAAATTGGATGAGTATATCCAAAAAATACTAAGCAAAACAGAGGAATATCTTCATAAAAATAATTAGGAATTAAAATGTTCAAATTGGAAATCAAGTCGGGCGATAAAAAAATCTCTTATAAGCCGTTAAGTGTAAGCATTAAGTTTTTAATCGATGAAAAGAATCTAAAACAGACTCTTGAGAATATTATCAAGGTTACCAACGTCAGGTTGTCGGAGCTTCAGAAAAGAAATTTCCTTTCAAAGGAAGGTAACGAAATCAGAATTTCAAAGCATGACGGCAAGCCGGATGAATTGTTCATATCAAAAATAAAAATAGATGACAAATTTTCTTCCGATTATTTTAGAAATTATCTTGCCGGATTTATCCAGAATATTGGAAATGAAGAAATAAAATATCTTCACGTTTCAATCCCTAAGTATGAGCACTTCAAAAAATATTTTTCAAGCGAAGAATATTTCTACCGTACTTTTATGGAAGGACTATTCTTAGGAAACTATTCTTTCAATAAATATAAAAAGGATAAGAAGCAGGCAAAGCCGCTCGGAGTATATTTCTATGCCGATGACGGGAAGAAATTAAATTCAGCGGTCAACAAAACTTTAAATCTGATGGAAAGTGTTAACTTTTCAAAAGATTTGCAGAATGAGCCGTCAAATGTTTTGGTACCAAATGCTCTTGCTAAAAAAATTTCTTCCACTTTAAAAGTGTCCGGGATAAAAGTTAGAGTATTTGACGAGAAAGAAATCAAGAAAAGAAAAATGGGTGGAGTGCTGGCAGTTGGCGGCGGCAGCAGCAATCCGCCAAGATTTATTGTAATTGAATATAATGGGGTTAATAAAAAAAATAAAAAATTAGTTGCATTGGTTGGGAAGGGAGTTACGTTCGATTCCGGCGGCATTTCTATTAAACCTTCTGCTAACATGGGAGAGATGAAAGCTGATATGTCCGGCGCTGCTGTAGTTGCCGGAACAATTTGGGCTGCAGCAAAGGCGAAACTTCCTGTAAAAATATTAGGAATAATTCCATCAGTAGAAAATATGCCTTCCGGAAAATCTTTTAAACCGGGAGACATTGTTATGACGGCTTCAGGAAAAAGTATTGAAGTGATTGATACCGATGCGGAAGGCAGAGTTATTTTATCGGAAGCGCTTGATTATGCTTCCAAAGAAAAACCGGATGTAATAATTGATTTAGCAACATTAACCGGAGCTTGTGTTGTTGCTCTTGGAGAGTTCGTTGGAGGTTTGTTTACAAAAGATGACAAACTTGCTGACGAGCTTTGCAAAGCAGGTCAACAGACTTTCGATAGACTCTGGCGCTTGCCGATGTGGGATGATTATATTTATTTAATTAAAACCGATGTTGCCGATGTGAAGAATCTCGGCAGCAGATGGGGAGGTGCTATTACTGCAGCAAAGTTTCTTGAAAATTTTGTCGATAAAAAAATTCCGTGGGCGCATCTGGATATTGCCGGACCGGCGATGGCAAATGACTTTAACAACTACACAAAAAAATTTATGACGGGATTTGGAGTGAGACTGCTGTTTGAGTATTTAGAAAATCTTACAAAATAAAACTACTCAATTTTCTAGAAGGTAGTTTTATTGAAAAAATGATCGTATATAAACATGACTGCATGATTCTCTCTTTTGTCAATGGAGATGCATGCATCCATGCAATCATGCCTTCAAGCGTTCATTTATCTTTCCGTCCTTAATCTCAAACACTGTGTCAGCAAGTTTCACAAGTTCGGGATTATGAGTAACGATTACGAAAGTCTTCCCAAGTTTATCGCGTAACTCAACAATTATTTGATGAATTATTTCGCTGTTTGCGGAATCGAGATTGCCGGTTGGTTCATCGGCAAAAATTATTGCCGGATCGTTTGCGAGCGCTCTGGCAACAGCTACTCTTTGCTGCTCGCCGCCGGAAAGCTCTGCCGGCTTATGATGCGCTCTGTCTGAAAGCCCGACTGATTCTAAAAGCTCTAAAGCTTTCTTTGTAGATTTTTCTAAAGAAACCCCGTGAATCATTTGTGGAATTGCCGTATTCTCAACCGCTGTAAATTCAGGCAGTAGATGATGGAACTGGAAAACAAAGCCGATATTCTTGTTCCTAAATTTTGTAAGTTTGTCATCAGATAGCTTGAAAATATCTTGCTCTTCATAAAAAACAGAGCCGCTGTCTGGTCTGTCAAGTCCGCTTAGCAGATGAAGCAAAGTGCTTTTGCCCGCGCCGGAAGCGCCTACAATAACTGAAATATTTTTCTCTTCTATTTCAATTGAAACAGATTTCAGAACCTCAAGCTTAAGCTTCTGGTTGTTCTGATAAGTCTTAACTAAATTTTCTGCTTTTAAAATCATTGTTATTCCCATTTGATAGCCTGTAACGGATCTACTTTTGCTGCGCTTCTTGCCGGAATTAAAGAAGCAAGGAACGAAAGCAGCATTGCAGCGCCGGATACAAAAAAGAAATCGGATATTCTTAACTGCAGAGGCAGTGCATCGATTTTATATTGAGTTGGATCAAGAGGATAAATCTTATAATGCAATTGAAGAAAACAAATGAAATATCCTAGCAGTAATCCAGAAACGGTGCCAATTATACCGATTAACAAACCCTCATACATAAAAATTTTCAAGATTGATTTTTCACCGGCGCCCATCGACCTCAGAATTCCGATGTCGCGCTTCTTTTCGATGACTGACATCGAAAGAGAACCTAGAATATTGAAAGTTGCGACTGCAACAATCAAACAAAGAACAATGTATGCAGTCCACCGCTCAATCTTCATTACAATATAAAGCTCTTTGTGAAAATCGTACCATGTGTTAACACTAAATAAATTCTTATCTAATTTTTTTTGAAGCTGGGCTTTAACGCTTTCGGCTTCATTCAGATTATTTAAGCGAACATCATAGCCTTGAACATTTTGTCCGTAGCCTAACAAACTTTGAGCTGTTTCAAGGTTTGTAAAAATATATGATTCGTCGTATTCATTATTATTTGAACTGTAAATTCCGGCAACGAGAAATTTCTGAGTCTTCGGCTGCGCCATTTGAGTGATTACATTTTCAATTCCGACCGGAGAAATAATCATTACAGTATCTCCGACTACAGATTGAAGCCGATCTGCAAGCGTTAAACCAAGAATCATTCTCGGCATTCCATCATGAAAAGAAATATCATATTTACCGAACAGCATGCTTTTTTTAATCCCATAAATATCATTGCCGTATTTTTCTTTAATGCCTTTTAAATTTACAACTTGAGTAAGTCCGGAATTATAAGCTAAAACTTTTCCGGATACATAAGGCGCGAATTTTTGTACTTCCGGTATTGCTTCTAAGGATTTAACAATTTCATCC
>JAJYIL010000326.1 GCA_021790055.1 Bacteroidota bacterium | reverse complement strand
AGCGCGCTCTTTTATCCGGCTGCTACCGCAACTTCTTATCCGCTATTTTTGATTGCGTTATTCATAGTTGGACTTGGTTTCGCGATGCTTCAGATTGCAGCTAACCCGTATGTAACAATCCTCGGACCTGAACGAACTGCATCCAGCCGTTTGAATCTTGCACAAGGATTTAATTCGGTTGGAACTACTATTGGTCCGTTGATCGGCGGCTACCTAATCTTTCAATATTTTGATAAAGCCGGTATGCATGGAGCCGGTTCAGTAAAGATCCCATACATCACCTTCAGCGTTGTGTTTTTAATTCTTGCCGGAATTTTCTTTTTCGTTCGTCTTCCTCATATCGGTGAAGGAAAAATTCAAAAAGGTGACAGTGCATTAAAGTTTCCTCATGTGGTTTTAGGTATCATTGCGATATTTATGTATGTGGGAGGCGAAGTTTCGGTTGGCAGTTCGATTATTAATTTTCTCGGACAGCCGAGTATTGCGGGATTAACCGCAGTTGAAGCAAGTAAGTATGTTTCTCTTTTCTGGGGCGGCATGCTGGTTGGGCGTTTCATGGGCGCTGTAGAATTGAGCGAAATGAAAGCTAAAAACAAAAAAATTATTTTGGCTGCAATCCCAATTGCCGCATTTATTATTCTAGGATTGGTCAGCGGTTGGAATATTGTAAAAGATTATCTTCCGCTATTAATTCTATGCTGGCTTCTTTTCCAATTTGGAAAAGCAAATGCGGGACGGACGCTTACAATATTTTGTGTAACTATCGTAGTCCTTCTGTTAACCACAATTATTGTAGGTGGAAAAGTTGCAATGTGGTGTGTAGTTGGTATCGGATTATTTTCATCAATCGGATGGTCAAATACATTTTCACTTGCGCTTGAAGGCACCGGCATTTTCAAGAGTCAGGTATCTTCACTTCTTGTAATGGCAATCCTTGGTGGTGCGCTTTTACCGCCTTTGCAAGGGCACATCGCCGACTTAGGCGGTCTGCAAATTTCTTACATCGTTCCGTTAATTGCTTACTCTTATGTCGGCTTCTACGGTTTGAAGGGGCACCGTATTGGAAGAGGCAATGAGACAGCAACTGCATGAAATTACTTTTAGTTCTGATTAATAAAAAGGTATAGGGTATAGGGTATAATGTAATCCAATTCACCATAATAATATACCCTGTACTTATACACCGTTTTTCCTAATTCTTTTCTTATTTGGCAATAACTTCATTCATTACAAATCAGAAATTTATCTGAGGATAAAAAATGGTAAAGAAAAAATTTATTCAATTAAAATGTAAAATAATCAATCACAGGAGATAGGAAAAATGAAACCACAATTTCTAGTCCATGATAAGAAGGACGATGTGGGAGTAGCGGTCGTCGACATAAAAGCCGGCGAAAAGGCTGCTGGCTCATGCTTAGAGGATGGTTCAAAGATAACAATTGAAGCAAAAGATGCGATCCCGTTGGGACACAAGATTGCTTTGAAGGCATTCAAGAAGGATGAGAATGTTACCAAGTACGGGGTAATAATCGGTCATGCTACCAAGGCAATTGTACAGGGTGCGCATGTTCATGTTCACAATGTAAAAAGCAATAGGTGGTAATATGAGCAAGTATAAATTTCAAGGATACAGACGCGAGAACGGAACTATAGGCTGCCGAAATCATGTAGCAATCATTCCGGTAGATGATATATCAAACGCAGCGGTAGAAGGAGTAGCCTCGCTTATCAGCGGAACGCTTCCGCTTTCACATCCATATGGAAGGCTTCAGTTTGGTGCTGATCTTGAATTGTTCTTTAAGACAATGATAGGAACAGGCATGAACCCGAACATTGCAGGTGTTGTGGTAATAGGAATAGAGCCGAACTGGGCAAACAAGATAGCTGAAGGTATTGCCAAGACGGGTAAAGCAGTTGAGGCATTTTCAATTGAAAGATTCGGTGACCTGAAGACAATAGAGAAGGCTTCCTGGGCAGCCAAGGCTTTGGTACAGAAAGCATCTGAAATGAAGCGTGAAGAGGTAGACCTTTCGGAAATAATCTTCAGCACAAAGTGCGGAGAGTCCGATACAACATCCGGTCTTGCAGCAAATCCTACTGTAGGCAAATTATTTGAAAAAGCAATAGCGGCAGGCTCAACCGTCTTGTTTGGAGAGACCACAGAGCTTACGGGCGGAGAGAATATTGTTGCAGACAGAATGAAGACTCCCGAGGCAAGAGAAAAGTTCTTGAAAATCTTTAAGGATTATGCTGACTTCGTAGACGCGCAGGGCGCAGACCTGTTAGGCTCTCAGCCGACTGAAGGAAACATTAGAGGCGGATTGACAACGATTGAAGAAAAAGCCTTAGGCAACATCCAGAAGATCGGTAAGGCTAAAGTGGACGGAGTACTCTATCCGGCAGAAATGCCGAAAGGCAAAGGACTCTACTTTATGGATACCTCATCAGCAGCAGCAGAAGCAGTAACACTGTTTGCAGCAGGCGGTTCGATTGCGCACTTGTTCCCAACCGGACAAGGAAACATTATCGGTAACCCTGTTATTCCCGTAATAAAGCTTTCGGGCAATCCGTTAACCTGTTCAACTATGTCAGAACATATCGATCTTTCGGTAGAAAAAGTTCTTACGCTTGAACAGACACTTGATCAAGCAGGTGACGCATTGATGGAAGTACTTCTCAAGACGCTTTCAGGTCGATTGACGAATGCCGAAGTGTTAAGACATAGAGAGTTTGTACTCACAAAGCTATACAGAAGCGCATAGCATAACTTATCCTCGATAGATAACAATGATGAAGCTCACCGGTCATAAAAAGATCGGTGGGCTTTTTTATTTTAATAGATACTTACTTGAAAAGTAATTTTATCCCGGCATTATTGTACTTAACAATTGCAACTACAAAGAAAGTTGAAAAAACAACCGACCATCCGTAAGAAAAAATCAGCGACGCCATCTTAGCTGTATCCTGAATCCGCGTCGGAATGTTTTCTGCGTCAGGGAGATGTATATTCAGCAAATCAAAATAACTGACTAGAGGAGATGCTATTAAGTAAACAATAGCCAGAATTAGTGCGGTAATAATTTGTTTCCGCCATACTTCCTTAAAATTGAGAACAAAGACAGCCGATAGCAGGACATAAAGGCTAATAAATATCTTTATGGAATTAAGAATATTGATAGGAGTTAAATTAAGAGCGAATGCAGCTTTGCCGGGCATTGATTGAAAATACTCCTGTGCAGAGTTTATAATATAGGCACCTATTATACCGGAAATCCCCGCTAATACTGAGATAGATGTAATGATGATAAGAATCCACGTAAACACTCGTACGGTTTTTTGATTCTTATCTTTAGTAACTATATCTTCCACGTTTCCTCCGGGTTGTTAAATAAATATTACCAAGGCTTTTCACTAGTTCTTCAGCAATAAAGATTGAAGGGTAAGTCATTATACTCAAAAATAATAACAAAAAAATTGTGCATATAAATATTGCTTTGGAAGAATGCATCCGTGGAAATCCTTTCTCTTATTTGTTTTCAATTAAGCCATGCAAATAATCTAATCAGAGAATTGTTTGCCAAAACGAATGCCATGAATAATTTATTATATGATTTGAATATCTTTAATAATGTGTATGAATCGAAAGACAGCATTATTAAAGAATAAAATAGTTATTTGATCGGAAAGAAGGCTTTGTCAGAAGCATTCCTCGCAGTCGACCGAGCATTTAGCCTTAACCACAAGATTGCTCTGGATTATCTCCCCGCCGGAATAATTTAAAATGGCGGCACAAAAATTTTCCCAGGAATATTTTATCTCTTCAAATACTTCTTCATCTATTCGAACGAATAAAGCCTTTGCAGGCAGCTCGGCGGTATATTCATTATCATGGAAAGAAATTGATGAGACAAAGTGCGGGTTATTCGAATAAACACTGATTGGATGAGAGATCTTCTTTATTGATTCATGTTCCTTGGGCTTCATAAACAACCTCATGAAATTAAAAACGGCGGTAGTGCTGTAGACATCTACCACCGTAAATGTTGGCGACAGGCTGGGTTTTCACCTGCCGCCGGTTGGGATAAAACTAAAGGGCAGAGTCATATCCCAATTTTTTAATCTTAGAACTTTTAACCCATAAGATTTTAACTATCAAACAAACCGCTTAGCCTGATGAAAATAACTTGCCTGGAAATTCCTCTAGCAAAGGAGAGTGTGAAAACATTCAACGGGAGAATAATCAGTAACATAAAAACGATAACTTTTACCTTCTGAATCTTAGAAAATTTTTTAAACTCAACTGCACCTATTACTCTCCATTGACTATGTCTAAACTAACAAATTTATTCCTAAATGCAAACATCTATTCCGGAAAATTTTACCTTAAAATATCTTATTTTTTTAAGCCCTGCATAAACCCGCCATGAGGAATAGAGGGCTGAATGGCAATAAAAACTTTCGGATCAATAGACTTTACCAGGCTAATTACGTTTTTCTGCTGCTTGCGGGGAATAAGAATTACGATTACGGATAATCCTCCGGAGCCTCCTTCGGCAGGCAGAATTGTTACTCCGAATTTAGATTTCCTCAAATGGTCTGCAATCATATCGGCGTTGTGGAGAGAAATTATATTTATCTGAACAAACCCTAAG
>JAJYIL010000325.1 GCA_021790055.1 Bacteroidota bacterium | reverse complement strand
CTCCCGCCGACGCGGTTTTGCGGCTGGCTTGGCCAAAGTATCTCACTCCTTGAAAAGGAACTGCCCGGATCTATCAGAGCCTTCATCCCGGGAGGGCAGTGCCCGGTTTACGGCGGGTGGCCGGTCAGCGGAGAGATTGATATTATGGAATACCTCGGTCATGATTCTGCCACAGTTTACGGAACAATTCATTATGGCGGCAAACCTCCAAATAATACTCATTCAGGAAAGATTTATACCTTACCCGACAGCGGTTTTAATAGCAGCTTCCATACTTTTTCTTTGATCTGGGAGAAAGACAGTATCCAATGGCTGGTGGACGGTAAAGTATATGAAACTCAAACAAAATGGTACACGACTGCAGCGTCATATCCGGCACCGTTTGATCAAAAGTTCCACATTATTCTTAATCTAGCAGTTGGAGGCGAGTGGCCCGGCTATCCGGATTCAACTACCGTATTCCCGCAGAAATATGTTATTGATTACGTGAGAGTCTATCAGAAAGAAATGGACTCGGATAATAATGGCGAATGATAATGTTTAGTCATTTTAAAAATACAAAGGCAGCGCATCTTCTATTTTTAATTCCGGCTTTCCTTATTCAGTTCAGCATAAGCAAGGCACAAGATTATCAATTAGTATGGTCCGATGAATTTAACGGAACAACTCTCGATACTTCAAAATGGAGTTATCAAATCGGCAACGGTTCCGGCGGATGGGGGAATAATGAGAAAGAATATTACCGTGCTGAAAATGCGGTTGTTGACAGCGGGTATCTTACCATAATTGCAAAGAAGGAAAACTATAACGGATTTAGTTATACCTCCTCGCGCATTCGCACTATTAATAAAGGAGATTGGAAGTACGGTAAATTTGAGATGCGTGCAAAAATGCCGGTAGGCAAAGGGATGTGGCCAGCCTTCTGGATGATGCCGACCGATAATGTTTACGGCGGCTGGGCGGCAAGCGGAGAGATTGATATAATGGAATATCTTGGAAACGATACAACTACAGTTTATGGCACTCTGCATTACGGCGGTGCGTGGCCTAATAATATTCATACCGGAAAATCATTTACTCAAGGCGGCGGCTTCCACAGCGGTTTTCATACTTACACATTAATCTGGGAAGAAGGTAAAATTCAGTGGCTGGTCGACGGATATTTATATCAAACACAGACGAGCTGGAATACATCAAACGCAGCGTTCCCGGCGCCGTTTAATGAGAGATTCCATATTATTCTGAACCTCGCGGTTGGAGGTAACTGGCCCGGATATCCGGATGCTTCAACAACCTTCCCTCAAAAGTATGTTATAGATTATGTAAGAGTCTATCAAAAGAATGTAACGGCGATTAAGGATGTTGAAGAGCAGACGCCGTTGGCTTTTTCATTAAAACAAAATTATCCAAACCCGTTCAATCCTTCTACAAGCATAAGATATAGTATTGCTAAGATGAGCTTTGTGAATCTATCTGTTTACAATGTTCTCGGCGAGAAGATAAAAACATTAGTTAATAAGGAACAGCCTGCGGGTGATTACAACGTTGATTTTAACGCTTCAAACTTAAGCAGCGGCATATACTTTTATAAATTGACCGCAGACGATTTTTCAAGTATAAGGAAGATGATTATTCTTAAATAGGCACAAATTATAATCCGATGTTAGAAGACAAAATATATATCGGCAATACTCTTTTGCAGAAAGATACAAAGCCAGTTAAAGGCGGGTTTGTTTTAATTGATAATGAAAAGTACTATAAAATTTCAAACTACGACAGCATGCCTCCCTTTTTGATGAACATAGTCAGTAATTCGGATTTGTGGATGTTTAT
Source organism: Bacteroidota bacterium (assembly GCA_021790055.1). Classification (GTDB taxonomy): domain Bacteria; phylum Bacteroidota; class Ignavibacteria; order Ignavibacteriales; family Ignavibacteriaceae; genus FEN-1297. Next base: position 2,834 of record JAJYIL010000325.1, on the reverse strand, counting down.
ATCGAGCAGCGGAGCTTTAACTGCAGGAAGAAAAGATCCCGATCATGCCTTATTCCCATATTATACCGATGACCGGATTCACGATTCAAAAGATATTACCGGCGGCAAGACTGTTGTGTTCGTGACAATTGAAGATAAAACATTCTTATGGGAGCCGTTCTCTTCTAGTTATAGTCCATTATATAAAACCGAAAAAAATTTATATAAGAATGTAACAGGGAATAAATTAATATTTGAAGAAGTAAATCTTGACCTATCCGTAAGCTTCCTATACGCATGGTTCAATTGCGACAGGTTCGGATTCATAAGGAAGTCCAAAATTGTGAATAACGCTGTAAGACCTGCCGCAATTAATATTCTTGACGGCATTCAAAACATTCTGCCATACGGAGCAGCAAGAAAATTCCAGCTTGAATACAGCACGCTGCTTGACGGCTATAAGAAGAACGAATTGGCGGAAGAGACAGGTCTTGGATTATATACTTTAAGTTCAATACCTACGGACAAGGCAGAACCAAGCGAAGCTCTTAAAGCTACTACAGTCTGGTCTACTGGATTACATGATGCCTGCATTTTGCTTTCTTCTTCTCAGATAGGTTTGTTTAGAAAGGGACTAAAGGTAACGCGCGAATCTTATACAAAGGCAGTACGGGGTGCTTATCTGCTGCAAAGCAATTTCAAATTAAATTCCGGCGAGTTTAAAGAATGGTACCTTGCGGCGGATTTAAATATAGATCATGCCGGTATCGCCGAGTTATCAACCATGCTTAAAGCTGATAAGAATTTAAAAAATAAAATTGAAAATGAAATTGCGGAAAGCACCCGGAGGCTAAAATTAAAAGTCGCCGGAGCCGACGGCATTCAGCTTACAAATGATTCATTAATTACGTCACGTCATTTTTCAAACGTACTGTTCAATATAATGAGGGGCGGTATTTTTGATAATAACTACCTGGTAGATAAGCAGGATTTCAAATCATTTATTCAAGCGGCAAATCTTCAGTTAAGAAAAAAATATTCGTCATTTCTTGATGAGCTTCCCGAAGGTATCAATATTAACGAACTGATTTCTAAAGTTGAAAGAAAGGGCGATGCTGATTTTGAAAAGCTTTGCTATGAATACCTTCCGCTGTCATTCAGCCGCCGTCATGGAGATCCGAGCCGTCCCTGGAATATTTTTTCAATAGATATTAAGGATGAACACGGCGGCAAAATCTTGAACTACGAGGGCAACTGGAGGGACATATTTCAGAACTGGGAAGCTCTTGCTTATTCTTATCCTGAATATGTAGAGAGCATGGTTGTAAAATTTGTTAATGCCATAACTGCAGACGGTTATAATCCTTATAAAGTTACAAGAGACGGCTTTGATTGGGAAGTTTCTGATCCCAACGATGCATGGTCTTACATAGGTTACTGGGGTGACCACCAGGTTGTTTATTTACTAAGGCTGCTGCAGTTATCAAACCGGTATCATCCGGGAAAGCTGACGGAATTTTTGACAAAAGAAATTTTTGCTTACGCAAATGTGCCGTACAAAATAAAATCTTACAAAGAGATAATTGAGAATCCACATAGTACTATTGAGTTCGATTTTAAACTGGATAAAGAAATTAAAGAAAGTGTTCGTTATTCGGGAACAGACGGAAAATTAATTAAGGGTAAAGACGGGCAGACATATCATGTTAATTTAACCGAGAAGCTGCTTATTATTATTTTAATTAAACTGTCCAATTTTATACCGGGCGCCGGCATCTGGATGAATACGCAGAGACCGGAATGGAATGATGCGAACAATGCCCTGGTAGGCTACGGCGCTTCGATGGTTACGCTGTACTATTTAAGAAGCTTAGTCGCATTCTGTACTATGCTTTTTGAAGGAACGGGAAAATTACAAGCGGGAATATCTTCCGAGGCGCATGAATTGTTTGTTGAAGTTAACCGGACGCTTATTCAATTTAAAAACCTGCTGACGAACGGTATTTCGGATAAGGACAGAAAAAATATTTTGGATGGGCTTGGAGAAACGGGCAGCAGTTACCGTTTGAGAATTTATTCCGAAGGCTTTTCCGGTGAAAAAGAATTTATAACTGCGGATGAGCTAATAACATTTTTTAACCTGGTACTCGCTTACATCGATCATTCGATAAAAGAAAATAAACGGGAAGATGATCTATATCATTCGTATAACTTAATAAAGTTTAACGGCGGAGGGATAAGCATTCGCCGGTTATATGAAATGCTTGAAGGGCAGGTTGCAGTACTGTGTTCCGGGCGTCTCTCTGTTGATGATTCTTTAGCTTTAATTAAAGCGCTGCGGAAGAGCAAATTGTACAGAGAAGATCAATCGAGTTATATTTTGTATCCCGACAGGCAGTTAGCGCTGTTTACAGAAAGAAATATTATACCGGGTGATCTATTAAGTAAATCCGGTTTCCTGCTGGGCATGGTTCAAAATGATGATAAGAGTATTGTAAATAAAGATGTAAAAGGTAACTTCCATTTTAACGGTCGATTTAGAAACGCTTCAGAACTGAAGAATGCATTAAGTGAATTAACTAACTCCCAAAAACCCTCGGCGGATGAAGCGAAGTTAATTCTTGATATTTATGAATCGGTCTTTGACCATCAATCATTCACCGGTCGATCGGGTACCTTTTATAAATATGAGGGTCTCGGATGCATATACTGGCATATGGTTTCAAAGCTTCTGCTTTCGGTACAGGAAACATTTTATAATGCATTTGAGAAAGATGAAAATATAAACTCATTAAAAAAGCTAAAGGAATTTTATTATACAATCAGGGAAGGTATCGGAAGCCATAAGCCTCCGG
>JAJYIL010000324.1 GCA_021790055.1 Bacteroidota bacterium | reverse complement strand
ATACAATCCGACATTCTCAATCGTACGGTATTCCCGTGAGCAACTTACCCCGCTCGTTGTCTCTATTACATATTTAGATGGAAGCTGCTTAAGATGGAATTTCTTAATATTGTTGTATGCTGTTTCAAGCGCTAATTTAATTCCCGGTTCAAGATTTTTTTCCGCTTCATCAAATTCTTTTTTGGTTACCTTTATATCCTTTCCGTCAAAACCGTCAAACTCTTTTGCATACTTTAGTGCAGCTTGCAATCCACCGGCTTTAATTTCATCAAGAATAGGCTTAACTTTTTCTAAGACCTTTTCAAGATTTATTGCCGGGCGCTTTGTCAATCCGTTTATTTCTTCTCCGGATAACTTATTTAAATAGTACGTTCTCATTTTTTACTGAATCAGGTTTTCAATTGGTAATAAAAGAATGCCGGATGCGCCTGCCGCTTTCAAATCATCAACGATGTGCCAGAACTTATCCGACGGAATAACTGCATGAACAGCGAGCATATCCTTCTCAGCAAGGTGAAGAACTGTAGGGCTCTTTAACGAAGGAATTATTCCGATAATTTTATCGAGTGAGTTTTTGGGAATATTCATCATCAGGTATTTTGAAGAATGCGCAGTCATAACCGAGCGGATCCTCCGTCGAAGGTCGGCTAAATAACCGTTCTTCTTTTCATCTTTAAGCGAGGTTACTGCTGAAATCAAGACAGCCTCGGAATCAAAAACCTTGAAAGACTTTTTCAATTTGTTCATCATCAAAGTGTTGCCGGTGGAAACAATATCGCAGATTAAATCCGCTACGCCGAGCGAAGGCGCAATCTCAACGGAGCCGCTCAGCTCAATTACCTTTGCGTTTAGGTTGTTCGATTTCAGAAAATCTTTTAAAATTTTAGGATAGGTAGTAGCGATGGTTTTTCCGTTTACGTCTTCAAGCTTTTTCAGTTCTTTATTTTCAGGGTAGGCAAAAAGCAGGCTGCATCTTCCAAAGCCGAGCTTTTCAAGCACGGACGTGTTTGTCTGCTTTTCATAAATAACATTTTCGCCAACGATACCGATATCTGCGACTCCATCCTGCACGTATTCGGGAATATCGTCATCGCGGAGGAAAAGAATATCCAGCGGGAAATTTCTAACAGAGACCACAAGACGCTCGGAGTAATTTTCTACTTCCATTCCGCAAAGCCGAAGCAGCTCCAGTGATTTTTCTGTTAGTCTTCCTTTCTTTTGAAGAGCTAATCTTAAGTTGCCATCCATTCTTATTATCCTTTAAAAGCAAAAACCCCAGCGTTTGCCGGGGTGTAAATTTCTTTTATTTTAATTGATTTCAACACAATCCGGCATAACCATACATTCGATGGTGATGATGGAGAGTATTGATTCTTGCATTCGATACAGTATTTGTATTTTCTTTTTTCATATTTGTGCTTCAAACATAAATAAAAAAAAACTGATTTCAAACTAACATGGAAGTGAAGTTGTTGTGCTTAATGAAAAGAGAAATACGGGTATAAAGGAATATGGTAAACGTTTGCAGTCCGTCCATATACCCTATACATCACCGAAGCATTACACCGGTTCAAAATCCTAATGCAAAAGGAAAGTTTGTATATTTTGGAAGTTCGAATTGATTTAACTCTTCTGATTATTTAATTTCATTTCCGGTTTTTAAAATAGTTTATTTATCTCATCTGAGGCGTATTTTCTATTAAACCTATGGAATTATTATGAAAATTAATTTATTAATTCTGCTTGTTATTATGTTTTATACCTTAGTCTATTCGCAGGAAAAGCCAAAGTATCTGAATCCCGATTTACCGGTTGAGGTAAGAGTTGAAGATTTAATTAGTAGAATGACACTTAAAGAAAAGATTTCACAGATGCAGAACTCTGCGCCTTCAATACCGCGGCTTGGAATTCCTCAGTACAACTGGTGGGGCGAGTGCCTGCATGGAGTTGCGCGGAACGGTTTGGCAACTGTGTTTCCGCAGGCAATCGGGCTTGCTTCTACATGGGATAAAAATCTTATGCACAGTGTGGGCAATGCAATTTCCGATGAAGCCAGAGCAAAGTATTATAATTCAATCGAGAAAGGTGAAAGAGAAACTTACCAGGGGCTTACCTTCTGGTCGCCAAACATAAACATCTTCCGAGATCCACGCTGGGGCAGAGGAATGGAAACATACGGAGAAGACCCCTACTTAACCGGTCAAATGGCAGTTCAATTTATAAAAGGACTACAGGGAAATAACCCTAAATATTTCAAGGTAGTTGCAACTGCAAAGCATTATGCAGTACACAGCGGACCCGAGCCTCTCCGGCATGAGTTTAATGTTAATGTAAGCAATTACGATTTGCACGAAACTTATCTGCCAGCGTTTAAGGCTGCAGTTAAGCAGGCAAATGTTCAATCTATAATGTGCGCATACAGCAGTTTCCGCGGGCATGCATGCTGCGGCAATGACCCTCTTCTTAATACCATTTTACGCAAGGACTGGGGTTTTAAGGGATATGTAGTTTCTGACTGCGACGCGGTTAAGGATATTTACACCGGTCATAAACAAGCCGGCGATATTCAGGAAGCCGCCGCTTACGCAGTTGAAGCGGGTACAGACTTAAACTGCGGCAGCACTTATTCTCACTTATCTCAAGCTGTTAAAGAAGGATTAGTTTCGGAAGCATACATCGATACTTCAGTTAAGAGATTGTTTACGGCGCGGTTCAAGCTTGGTATGTTCGATCCGCCTTCTATGGTTCCATACTCCAAGATAAATATGAGCGTTGTCGATTCGAAAGCACACCGGGAGTTAGCTCTTCAAGCTGCAAAAGAGTCTATCGTTCTAATGAAGAATGAAAACAATATTCTTCCTTTAAAAGAAAAGAAGATTAAGACGATTGCCGTAATCGGACCTAATGCCGATAATGAAGAAATGCTGCTAGCAAATTACAACGGGTTCCCGTCGCATGAATATACTCCGCTCGAAGGCATTAAAGATTTCGTGGGTAAAAATGTAAAAGTAATTTATGCCCGTGGATGCAATGTTGCTGAGACTATTCCTTCGTTTTCAATTATTCCATCAAAAAATCTTTTTACCACTGTAGACAAAAAAGTTCACGGGCTGAAAGGCGAATACTTTAACAACTACAAGCTTGATGGCAAGCCCGTCTTTGTTAGAACAGACAGTCAAATAGATTTTAACTGGTGGAACGGAATGCCTGAGAAAGATAAAAAAGAATTTAAGTACGATGATTTCGGCGTTAGGTGGAGCGGCTATATTGTCCCTTCCAAAACAGGAGAATATGCAATCGGCGGGTACTGCTTTAACAGCGTAAAAATATTTATCGATGATTCTTTGATTGTCAAGTTCCACAATTTTCATGAGCCTCACGATACTTACGCCAATGTAAACCTTGCGGCAGGCAAAGCTTACAAGATTAAGGTCGAATTTTATGAAAATACTCGTTTCGGAATTGCCCATTTAATATGGAACGTACCGGATAATAATTTAGAAGACGAAGCTCTCAATGCAGTAAAGAAGTCGGATGTTGCCGTTTTATGTATGGGGCTTTCTCCGCGCCTTGAAGGTGAGGAAATGAAGGTAAACGCAAAAGGCTTTTCCGGCGGCGATCGCGTAACATTGGGATTGCCTGAAGTACAGGAAAATCTTATAAAGAAAATTGCTGCTTTAGAAAAGCCTATAGTTCTTGTTCTGATAAATGGGAGTGCTTTGAGTATTGACTGGGAGAAGAAAAATATTCCTGCGATTATAGAGGCATGGTACGGAGGTCAGGCTGCAGGTACCGCGATCGCAGATGTCCTTTTTGGAAAATTTAATCCCGGCGGAAAGCTTCCCGTTACGGTTTACACCTCTGCTAACGAGCTTCCCCCATTCACTGATTACAATATGAAAGAAAGGACATATAGGTACTTTAACGGACCTGTACTTTATCCTTTTGGCTATGGATTAAGCTACTCTACTTTCTCTTTTAAAAATTTGCGCTTAAGTAAAAGTTCAATTCAAGAAAACGGCACATCCAAATTGTCGGTTGACGTTACCAACACCGGCAAGTGTAAGGGAGATGAGGTTGTAGAGCTTTATGCTAAAGGCAGAGGGCTTAATGAAGGCGGCGCTATAAAATCTTTGAAAGGATTTGAGAGAGTTAAACTAAAGCCCGGCGAAACCAAGACGGTTGACTTTGAAATTAATAATCAAACTCTTCAAAGATACAAAGACGGCGATGGCTGGGAAGTTGATAGTGGAACCCACACATTGTTTGTCGGCTCCTCATCAAGCGATAAGGATCTGAAGCCGATCAATATTACAATTCAACAGTCGAGGTGATTTAATTGACTGAAAATGTTATTGGATATATTGCTGCAGCCTTTACGACGATTGCATACATACCTCAATCAGTGAAGGTATATAAAACTCGAAAGACGACTGATATTTCACTCGGCATGTTTTCGCTAATGACTGCCGGTGTTCTGCTGTGGTTTATTTATGGAATCCTAATATCTTCTTTGCCGGTGATGATTGCCAACTTTATTACTTTTGCATTATCGCTTTATATCTTTATCATGAAGATAAAGCTCGATTACCGGCAGAAAAAATAAATATTTTACTTCACCATAATACCTCGAGGAAAAAAGATATAATGGTATATGGGTATACGGTATGCGCGGTTTCACCATATA
>JAJYIL010000323.1 GCA_021790055.1 Bacteroidota bacterium | reverse complement strand
CCGTATTTATCAGCCGAATAATCAGTTCCGTTGCCCTCGATATTTATTTTTTCGTGATTCTTAAAAAATATTTTCTATTAATCCGGATAATATGTTCAACATTTTTCACCTGGTTAATATTATTCAGATAAAAAACAATGGGGAGTAAAATACTTTGATAATGTAATCCTATTAAATCGGCACTTAAATTGTTCTTTTGCTACTTAGTTTAAAAAGAAGCCGGAACGGCTAAATAGAATTATAGAAATTTCGATAATAAATATCGGGAAGCAAAGAAAAAGTCCCGGGAAAAATTACAAAGCGAACATTAAATATCAAAATTACACTAGGATTAATTAATGGCGAGGGTTGAAAATTCGGATATTGATACCAGGAAGCATCTTAATTCGGAAGATCCTTCCGAGAGGAGCGCTGCGGTGGCATCACTAATGGATGAAGAACTCGACGATGTGACTACAGAAATGGTGTGTGCACTTGTTGAAGACCACGATAACGGAGTTCGCAACGCCGTTGATATGACGCTTAGCGGCAATTCCAGTTCCCAAATACCAAAATTTCTTGTAAAATATATTTCTTCTCCAAGCATTGCAACAAGAAACCTGGCTGGAGAAATCCTTATTAAGATTGGAAGCAGGGCGGTGGATGCGATTCTCGAATACATAGACGGGGGAAACGACGACGACAAGAAATTTCTAATCGATGTTCTCGGATTAATAGGCGATAAAAGACCATCGCGGCATATACTTGAGTTGATGCAGGTATGTAAGAACGACAATGTTGTTCTTGCTTGTGCAGAGGCGCTCGGAAGTCTCGGTTACGTAGAATCGTTAGACACACTCCTTCAGTTTTATGAGAAGAATGAGCTTTACAAGCCAACGATTATAGAAGCTTTCGGAAGGATAGGAACTAAAAAGGCTCTTAATTTTATTACTTCAAGATACAACGAGGAGGATGAGCTGACAAAGTTCTCAATGATTGAAAGTCTCGGTTCTGTGGGAGATGAAGAATCATTTTTCTTCCTGGTTTCGGAGCTGCAAACAACAACCGGACCCATAGTGTGGCCGATCGTAAATTCAATCTATCTGCTTAAGGGAAAATATAATTTAGATATACCGTTTGATGAGAAGATGAAGAATGCCTTACTTCAGACTGTCGGCTGTGCCGATGAAAAATATAAAGCCTCGGCGGTCCATTTAATTACGGCGTTTGACGATGAAGAAACGATACTGACTTGCATAAAAGTTTACGGCGATAATATTGAGCTCGACGAGATAGTGAAGCCTAAAATACTCTCGCATCCGCATATACTTTTTTCCGCTTTCCCCGACTTTGTAGATAGCCGGAGTGGGAATATAAGTAGCCTGCTGGAGCTTATAAAAGAATTTTCGGACAACGACCGCAATGTATTTGCCAATTCGTTGTCGAATATTCAGAAGCGAAATCTTGCCGACGCTTTTACAAAAAGCCTTGATAACCCGGATGAAGAAGCAAGGCGATTAGCTATTGAGTTATTATTTACAATCGATCAAGGTACGGCGATGTTATTTATTGATAAAATGGTTGAAGACGATAATTTGTGGAACAGGCTGAAGCTGCTGGAAATATTAGGAGAAGTAAATTCCATGGAAGCAAATACGGTATTGAAAAGAATGGTTGATGACGCCGAAGAGATGGTTAGTGAGAGGGCTAAATATATTTTGTCGCAGAGACCTGCTTTACAGTTAGAAAACGAAAACAGAAAATAAGTAATGACCCAATTTCCGAATACCGTTCTATCGCAGCCGGAAGCAGCGCCGGGAAGAACTGCATTTGATTTTAAGCTTTCGCATTTGTCCTTTGAAAAATTCAGAGAAATAATATATACAAGCTGCGGAATTTATTTCCAGGATAACAAGAAGTACCTGCTGGAAAGCAGGCTGATGAAGCGTATAAGCCATCTCGGGATGGAATCATACGATGAGTATTTCGATTATCTCAAATACAACAGAAACAGCGAAGAAGAGAAGAAATACCTGTATGAAGCAATTACAATAAACGAGACTTTCTTTTTCAGAAACCCGCCGCAGCTTGATGCGCTTGTAACTACGGTGGTACCGGAGTTAGTTGCAGCAAAGCGCAAGACCGGCAGAACAAGATTAAGAATATGGAGCGCGGCATCCTCCTCTGGTGAAGAGGCATATTCTGTCGGGATAATAATTGCCGATTTACTAAAGCCGAAATATCCCGATCTCGAGGTCGAGATAACCGGTACGGATATAAACCAGACTGTAATCGAGACTGCAAGGAGCGGTCTGTTCAAGGAATATTCGATACGCAATACCCCGGGTTATTATTTGAAAAAATATTTTAAACCGAAGGGAAACGCATTCGAGATTGATCCAAAAATAAAGAAGGATGTATCCTTCAAGATAATGAATTTATATGACGACAATGCAATGCGATCGATGGTAAACTTCGATATAATCTTTTGTGCAAACGTATTAATTTATTTTGATATTAAAGCAAAGATGAAGGTAGTTTCAAATTTATATAATTCGCTAAACAAGGGCGGTTATCTTTTCATTGGATATGCAGAGACATTGCACATGATATCGAAAGCCTTTACTATTGTCAGCTTCCCTAAGACCATTGGATATAAAAAGGAGTGATCTAGTAAAATGAAAAGTGATCTTGGTGGCAGACGATTCGCCATCAATCAGAAAGTTTGTTTCATTTGCCTTAACGATGAAGGGATTCGAGATCGTTCCGGCATGCGATGGAATGGAAGCCTTAGAAAAGCTCCCGGCTGAAAGAGTAAATCTTGTAATTACCGACTTGAACATGCCGAACCTGGACGGCTTTGAATTAATAAAAGCCATCAGGAACAATGAAGATTATAGAGATATTCCGATAATCATTCTGTCTTCTCTTGCAGGAAGCGAGGAGATTCAGCGGGGAATGGATTGTGGAGCTAACTCGTATATAATTAAGCCGTTCGATCCTAAAAGAATTGCATATGAAGTTTCAAAATATTTAAACTGAGGAATAATAAAAATGGATTTAAAATTTTTAGTTGTTGACGATTCGGTTACAATGAGACGCATTGTAATTAACTCGTTAAAGAATCTTAGCTACGATAACTTTGTTGAAGCGGGGGACGGAAGGGAAGCCATGGACAAGCTTATTGCGGATTCTTCCATCAACTTTGTAATAACAGATTGGAATATGCCGAACGTTTCCGGGCTGGAGCTTGTTAAGTCTATACGTAATGATGAAAAACTGTCGAAACTGTGGATACTAATGGTTACAACCCGCGGTGTAAAGGAAGATATTATCGAGGCGCTTAATGCGCGCGTAAATAATTATATAGTTAAGCCTTTCACTCCTCAAATTCTGAAAGAAAAAATAGATCAAATAATTAACGTATAAACAGAGATAAAAATGAAACAAGTATCAAGTATGAGCGAGTTGTTCGAAAGGTTAAACGACCTGAAAGTAGTCTTTCGCTATGGTCAGAAGATGATTCCAATCATTCAAAGCTTACTCGATTTTATGAAGGAGACGGTACCTCTGCTTGAAGATATTAACACTTCGATTGCGGATACGACGAGTAAAATCCCGAGGGCAAAGGACCAGATTACCAATGTCTCAAGCCAAACAGAATTAGCGACAACGGAAATATTGGATGTTGTTGATTCGATTTCGCTTGACGTAGAGAAGGTGGATAAGATTCTTCATGATATTAAGTCGAAAGAAGATGAAAAGAAAAATGACTGGGAAGCAATAAGAAAATTAGTTCCGGCTTCCAAAGAAGCTGATAAAATTATTAAGCACTATGAATCTATCGAAGTATTTTCTTCAACGATCCCTGCTATAGAAGAAATCTTCGGGAAGATACGGAATGATGTATACAAGATTACGCTTTCTCTGCAGGTTCAGGATATTACCTCGCAGCAGCTTGCCGCAGTTAATCATCTTATAGAATCTGTACGGATGAAATTGTCATCCCTTATTGTTCATCTTGATCAGACGGAACTTGATTCGATTGATAACGTTAGTCTGGACATGCCGGAAAATGCTGCCTTTAATCCCGATGCCGTTTATACTAAATCGAGCGAGAGACAGGACACCGCTGATGAGCTTATTAATAGCATAAATAATAAAGCAACACAAGACGAAATAGATAAATTATTCTCTTAAAAAATGGGCGAAGAAAATACATATTCGATGCTGAGCGATCCCGAAATGAAGGAGATCGTCGACAGCTTTATAGTTGAGACAAAGGAAATTCTTGAGAAGCTTGACTTAAACTTAATTGAGCTTGAGAACAGTCCTGACGATGCTGAATTGTTAAATGACGTATTCAGGTCATTTCATACGATCAAAGGCACCTCGGGCTTTCTAGGGCTTGATAAGCTTACCAAGGTAACGCATCGCTGCGAAGATATCCTGAATAAGCTTAGAAAGGGCGAAGTGCTTCTTAACACCGAACTGATGGACGGTATACTTGCCGCTTACGATAAGATAAAAGAAATACTGGTGTCGATTGAAACCGAGTTAGCTGAAAATGTTTCCGTGGATGAAACGGTAGAGCAGTTGAATAAGCTGATCGAAAGCATTGATAAGGGTATAAACGGCAGTGACAGCGACGCCCGGGCTGCTGCTGCACCAGTTGACATTGCAGTTGAATTCTCAGAGGCGGCAAATGCGGAAAATAATGCA
>JAJYIL010000322.1 GCA_021790055.1 Bacteroidota bacterium | reverse complement strand
GGCCTGAAGGCGGGTTTAGCGATGAAGAGCTTCGTCTGTTTGATGACAGCAAAATTTATAAGCTGGCAGAAAACCGGCTTCGATCAGAAACGGCAATAATAAAGTGCGCATCCATGCTGTAGCCGCATGTAGAATGCCCGGCTGCTCGGATACATGATCAATTTACACCAGCATGCATACGTGCTTTAATGCAAATAAGAATTTATGCATCTTTAATATCATTTGAATTATCATGCTTAAATACAATTTCCTAATCCTGCTTTCATTGAGTCTTGCTGCATGCAGCAGTATTCCAAGATTTACATCTGAAAGAAATACCGGTGAAATCCGGAAGCCGGAAGAGAAAAGTAAAATCACCTCTGAAGATAACAACTTTGCTATGTATGAAAGCTTAACACCTTTGGAAACCTTCGCCGGAACTGCGTCTTATTATGCAGGCGAATTCAACGGAAGAAAAACTTCAAACAGTGAGACATATAATATGAATGCAATGACCGCAGCTCAACCTGATTTACCTTTTAATTCTATCGTGCGGGTTATAAATATTGAGAACGGCAAATCGGTTCTGTTAAGAATAAACGATAGGGGACCTCAAATGAAAGGAAGGATAATTGATGTTTCCTATGCTGCTGCTCGTAAATTGGGTATGATATCGAATGGCACTGCAAAAGTTAAAGTTGAAGTTTTGAAGTTAGGTGATAAGTAGCCTTATATTGATTTCGGCTTTGTAGTTCTTAAAAGGTTAATGACAAGTAGAATTACTGCAATTATTAAAATAATATGAAAAAACCATCCCGCAGAGATTTTTAAAATTATTCCCGCCAGCCAAAGAAGGAAAAGAAGTAAAATAATTATCCACAACATCATAAAAACAGCTAAAACAACTGTGCAAAAATTGGAATAATTTATTTACTTCATGGTGCACAAGGTCACAGCGAAGTATATTAAACCCAAATTTTCTATTAGGAAAATTTGCCCTTCGGACCGCCAAACTCAAACATAAGTTTATAAAACTATTTATAAGACTAAACCTTAATTCGCAGATAAATGTAATTCATACTTTTGTTTGGCGGGGTTAACCCCGCCTAAAATATTTTAATAAAAAATTTTATAGGCGGCATTCGGCAAAAAATTCATCCCTAATGAATTTTTTAGGTTAAATAAAAAGGCCTCCGGATTTTCCGGAGGCTTTATATCTAATTAAAGTAAACAATTAGAATGTGTATCTTAAACCAAGCTGCATTGTCCAACGTGAAGTAAGATCATTATAGTTCCAGGGTTTGTAAGCTGGATTATAGCCGTAAACCGGATTCCCGGTAGCTTTGTCCATACCCTGGTAAGAAACGATTGAATTGTTGTTATAACCGCCGCTTACATCCCAGCCCCAATTACTGTTAATTAAGTTTAAGACATTGAGAATATCAAGAGAAACCTGGATTACATGTCCTTGATAGATAGAAGGAATATTCTGTACGATTCTTAAATCAAGTTCATTTCTCCAAGGATAGGTGGTTCCATTTCTTTGTGAAATCTGACCTCTGTGAGAAGAAAGATAAGAGTTTCCATTTATCATAGCTTCAAGGGCATTGTAAGTGCTTTGAGGTGCCTTAGTATAAACTCCGCTTTTTAGGGTACCGAGTTCAATGTCTCCGTCATTTTTAGGAATGTAGAATAAGTCGTTTCCATCAAAGCCGTCATTGTTTAAGTCACCGTAAACTGTGAAGGAAAAAGGCTGTCCTGACTGACCGTTATAAAAGAGTGAAACACTTGTCGGAGCATCTTTGAAGAACTCATGAGTATATGTTAGAGATACGAAGATTCTATTCCGGATTTCGAAGTCGGAGGTAGCCAATTCCGGATTGTTTGGATCATTAATTATCGGGTTGTATCTCATCTGCGATTGAGCTTGAGAAGATAATACTCCGTTTTGATCAAATGATCTCTGGAATGTATAGCCAACATTTCCGGAAATACCTCTTGTAACATATCTCTGCAGTTGAACGCTTAAGTTATATTGATAACCTTGCGTAGTATTGGTTAGATAGTATACTCCGTAGAAATTACCATTACCGTTTGAGGTTCCTCCATAAAGAGTTCTTCCGTCAGGTAAAGTTCCGATTGCCGGTTTTAGATTGATTTCTTTATAAAGCATGTCATAAATTGTTTTTGAATATTGAGCCTCGACAGTACCGGTAATATTAAACGGCAGTTGACGATCAACTCCGACATCTAATCTAAGTACCTCAGGCATTCTTAGATTAGGATCAACCAGATCTATTTCCGATCTCGTTTTAGCTACGGAACCGGCAGCTAACCCGGGTTGATTGGTAGGATCTGCACTAAATGTTGTGTTGCCATAACGATCGATTTCCGCAATCATAGTTCCCGTGTTGCCGTAGTTATTTGACATCCAGACGTAAGGAACACGACCGGCAAACATTCCGATTCCGCCTCTTACCTGTGTTACATGCTCGCCTTCTACATCCCAGTTAAATCCGACACGAGGCGACCACATAATATTTCCGCTTGGTACATTGGTAGTACTATATCCCGGGTAATAATAGCTAACTGAGTCATTCTGTGCAGGCTTGGTTGGGTAATATGGAACATCAATCCTTAAACCATAAGTCAGTTTAACGTTTGGTGCAATTGCCCATTCATCCTGTGCATAAAAGCCGATTTGGTTTACACTGAATTGAGCAGCAGGCTGCTGATCCGATGTAATTGAATATACTCTCTGGTAAAAGCTTGGATTATTTAAATTAAGCTCTGAGAGATAATTTACTTTGTATTGATAATATCCCCAATATGATCTTATAAACAGGTTCTTAAAGGAGAAAAATTCATTATGAGTTCCAAATGTAAGTGTGTGGTTACCTGTTATGTAGGTAAAGTTGTCTGTAAACTCAAATACATTTTGATCAAGGCTGTTTGCAGAAGAGTATCTGTCGGTACCTGCATATAGAGTAAATCCGCCTGGCATAACAACGTTTATTTCAGGCGTAGGTGCAAGAGTTGGTCCTCTTTTATCACTTATCATCGTGTAACCAAGTATCAACTCGTTCGACATTTGATTACCCAGAGTAGTATTCAATTGGGCTACCGTAGAGTTAGTATTATTTGTAATCCTGTAGTTGTATGTATCAAAGCTTAAGGAATTGGTTGAAGTGCGTGCATTTAAGTTATCTTGATAAGAATGCACAAAATTATTGCGCAAAGTTAGCTTATTGTTTTCGTCAATGTTGTAGTCAAAGCGTAAGAAAAATTTAGTACTCGGCTGGTTTACATCGGTACTTGCATAGCTGCCGGCGTTGAAACCTCTTCCTGCAAGTATTGAGCTTAAGCTGTCTGCCCATGCCTGAGCATTAGCATTACCTTGAGTAAAAGCGACGTTTGATAATGGAACCGTATGATTAGTTAATTCAACATTGGTAAAGAAGAATAACTTATCCATCACAATCGGGCCGCCTAAACGGAATCCATATTGATCATCAGTGAAGTTTGCATACTTAGTCTTTGCGGGAGTAGGGCTGAGACCGACAAGGTTCTGGTTTCTTCCATATCCATAAACAGAACCTTCGAATGTATTAGTACCGCTTCTGGTAATTGCATTTATACCGCCGCCGGTAAAGCCGCCGTACCTAACATCGTATGGTGCAATAACTACCTGGAATTCATCGATAGCATCCATGCTTATAGGATTGGCTCCTGTTTGTCCGCCGGGTGTTCCTGACGAACCTAAACCAAACAAATCATTGTACTGTGTACCATCTATTTGAATATTATTATAGCGGTTGTTTCTGCCTGCCGCCTGCATATTTGTTCCGCTGAATAATGGCGACATTTTTGCAAAGCTCTGAAAAGTTCTGCTAATTGTCGGAATTTCCTGCATCTGCTGTGAAGTAACGTTCTGAAAAGCGCCGGTTCTTGCACTGCTTATAATTGCGCTTCTTTGACCGAAAACAGTTACCTCAGAGAGATTGACGGCAGAGGTCTTCATCTGGAAGTTTAATTTTAGGTTTTGTCCTAAGTTTAAATATACATCTTCCTTTTTCTGAGTTTCATAACCTACGTATTAAAAGTTGATTGTATAAGGACCTCCGACCCTTAGGCCCAAGATATTATAGTGTCCATCAACTCTAGCAGTAGTTCCATATTTAGTTCCCGTTGGAATGTGCACTGCCATAATTGTAGCCGAAGGAAGGGCATTGCCGTTTTCATCTATTACTTTGCCGTGTATTGCAGCCGTAGTTACTCCTTGAGCAAACAATGAATTGTTCATCAAGAAGAATAAAGCTATAACTGCAAAGGATAGAAGTCTAGTAAAATTTAACTTCATATTTTCTCCTGGAGTTTAATTTATTGATTAGTGAATTATGTAATTGAATGAGGTTCAATGTGAAACAGTTTTATTTTTTTTCCCAAATATTTATTCGATTGGTCTTTCAGACAAGTAAAAAACAAAAATTAACAATTATTTAATACGGATATAAAATCTTAACGAGATTAGAGTGCGAATTATAAATGAATACACTGCCTATATTACCCTTGTTTTTTACTTGCATTCAAAGAAAGAATAATCTTAAAGTCTAATCCGAACTTAAAAAAAAATCTTACACAGGGCAATAAAAAATCTCTTTTTATAAAGATTAATTTTTATTAACCAATAAAAATTTTATTGGCATTAATAATATTTAAGTCTTATGTT
>JAJYIL010000321.1 GCA_021790055.1 Bacteroidota bacterium | reverse complement strand
TCCGCATCAGAAAGAAATGAGAAGACTCGTTGGAAATCTTCTTTCTATTCGAGAGGAAAATCTTTTCTTCGGCGTAGGATCTGATGAGATAATCGATTTACTGATCAGGATTTTCTGTAATCCCGGCGGGGATGAGGTAATGATACCAGAACCAACGTACGGCATGTACAAGGTTGCCTGCGACGTGAACGACGTTGGAACTGTTGAGGCTTTGTTGAATGATGATTTCCAGGTAGACTTAAATTCAATTAGAAAAAACTATTCGAGCAGCGTTAAGATGATTTTCGTCTGCTCGCCGAATAATCCAACCGGGAACTTGTTAACGAAAGAAAATGTAATTTCTCTTTGTAAAGAGTTCAATTCCATTGTGGTTGTCGATGAAGCTTACATTGATTTTTCCGGCAGCGGCTCAATGATGAATGAAGTGAACAGCTTTCCAAACCTGGTAATCTTAAGAACTTTTTCGAAAGCGTGGGGACTTGCCGGGATAAGACTCGGCTATTGCATTGCGGGCGAGGAGATTATAAATCTTTTGTTCAAAATAAAGGCGCCGTACAATATCAATTCACTTACACGCTTTGCGCTTGAGACTTCAATTAAAAATTTCGAACTTAAAGAAAAATATGTCCGGTGTATTGTAAAAGAAAGAGAGCGCCTGAAAAACCAGCTTGAAACACTGCCGGACGTAATTAAAGTCTTTAACTCCGACGCTAATTTCCTACTGATAAAGTTTAAGAATGCAAAGCACGTGCAGACAAAACTTGCTGATGCTGGAATCATTGTACGGGACAGAAGCTCCCAGCCCAAGCTTGAGAATTGCCTCCGGATTTCAATCGGCAGCGAGGTAGAAAACGATGCTCTCTGGAATGAATTAAGAAAAATTTGAAATGTTCAAAGTAATAATCGATAAAAAGTTTCTTCAGCTTGACGATGATATTTCTACCGGTTTGATTTCAGGTATGAAGAAATTATCGCAGCGGGATTTTTCTATTTTTATAAATGGTTCCGATACGGAAGACGCTGGCTGCCTTAGTAAAGTATTTCAACTTGAGGGATTTAGATTAGGTTTGCCCGGTGATGACAAATATGAAAAAATCTTTTCCATAACTGTAGGAAGGACGAATGGGAAAAATTCAGTCTCTGTCTTAAAGAAAAGCAAAATAGACACATTCGAGAAGGCCGTCAATCAAATATTAACAAGTCTTCGCACCTCAATTCAACACAGACAAACAAAGGAGACCGACGTCAAGGTTGAGCTTTCGCTTGACGGCATAGGCAAATCAAGTATAAACACCGGCATTGGATTTTTCGACCATATGTTAGAACAAATTGCAAAGCACGGTAATATAAGCTTGAAAGTAAAAGTTAAAGGCGATTTAAATGTGGATGAGCACCACACCGTGGAAGATGTTGGAATAACACTGGGAACCGCTATAAACGAGGCGTTAGGAAATAAGCGCGGCATTAAGCGCTACGGATTTTATCTCCCGATGGATGATTCAATTGCAGAGTGCGCCGTAGATCTTGGCGGGCGTGCCTTCCTAAACTTCAACTGCCGGTTCGAGAGAGAAATGGTTGGTGAGTTTCCGACTGAACTTACCGAAGAATTTTTTAGAGGACTGGCTTCCGGTCTAAAGGCAAATATTTTTATTAAGGCAAAAGGCAAGAACGACCACCATAAAATCGAGGCGATATTCAAGGCTTTTGCTAAATCGTTAAATGAGGCGTGCAGGCTCGACGAGCGCAGTGAAGGCATGCTTCCTTCAACAAAGGGTGTTTTATGGTAGCGTTAATTGATTACGGTTCCGGCAACGTTGCTTCAGTTGCAAATGCCTTAGCCGAGCTGAAAGAGGACTTTAGGATTACCTGCAACGAAGTGGAAATCTGCAAAGCTGATAAGATTATCTTCCCTGGCGTAGGCGAGGCTTCGTTTGCCATCCGGCAGCTCCACATGCTTAATTTATTCTCCGTACTCCGCATTGTCAAAAAGCCGGTGCTTGGAATTTGTCTCGGTTTGCAATTGATGGCTGATCATTCTACCGAGGGAAATGTTGCCTGCCTCGGCATCTTCCCGGTGAGTGTAGAAAAATTCGACCCGGGAAAATCAAAGGTGCCGCACATGGGATGGAATGACGTAGACATAAAATATTCAAGCAAGCTTTTTAGCGAAATTAAAAACGCCGAGAGATTTTATTTTGCAAACTCATATTACATCCCGTTAAATGGATGTACGACCGCTATAACAGACAACAACGGGATACCTTTTTCATCAGCGATGGAGAAAGAAAATTTTTACGGCGTTCAATTTCATCCTGAAAAATCCGGCGATGCCGGTCTTAAACTTCTAAAAAATTTCATTGAGTTATGTTAATTATACCGGCTATCGACATATATAGCAATTCAATTGTCAGGTTAAAAAGAGGCGACTTCGACAATATAACGTATTACAAGAATTCGCCTCTTCAGCAGGCAAAGATATTTGAATCGTACGGCTTCGATATAATTCATATTGTCGATCTGCTCGGCTCAAAGAACGGCAAGTTAACTTCGCTTGAATCGGTCCGGGAAATTAAGGAAAAGACAAGCCTGAAAGTGGAATTTGGCGGCGGTGTTAGAGATGTAAAAACTGTTTCGGAGCTGATAAACATTGGAGTAGATTTTATTTTGATAGGCTCTCTGCCTGTAAAGAACAAAAAGGAGTTTGAGTTGATCCTTCAAAATCATCCGGCAGAGAAGATTGTTGCCGTCATTGATTCGAAGGACGAGGTGTTAAAGATAAGCGGATGGACCGAGGATACTAATATTTCAATTTATGACCACATCGAATATTGTTCGGGACTTGGAATAAAAAAATTTCTTTGCACCGACATTACAAAAGACGGAATGCTTACCGGAACCAACCACAACCTATATAAAAAAATTATGAGGAATTATCCCGGAATAAGTCTTATTGCATCCGGTGGAATTAAAGATATGGATGATGTTAAGAAGCTAAGCGAGCTTAATCCTTACGCTGTTGTAGTTGGGAAAGCGATTTATGAGGGTAAAATCGATTTGAAGGAGCTTGCAGAAATTGCTGTGTAAAAGAATAATACCATGCCTCGATGTTAAGGACGGAAGAGTTGTTAAGGGAACCAACTTTGTAAATTTAATTGATGCCGGCTCGCCGGTTGAGCTTGCTGACAGATATTCTAAAGAAGGCGCTGATGAGCTGGTGTTCCTGGATATTACTGCATCAGCTGAAAAAAGAAAAACTCTCGTAGGGCTTGTTAAAGATGTTGCAAAGGCGATTAGGATTCCATTTACAGTCGGCGGCGGAATATCGGAACTCCATGACATTGAGCTGCTGTTGAAAGCCGGCGCGGATAAAATCTCGCTCAATTCTTCAATCGTAAAAAATCCGGAGCTTATAACAAAGGCATCAAGGCAGTTTGGAAGCCAGGCAGTTGTTGCAGCAATCGATGTTAAATTTAACGGATCAGATTATAAAGTTTACATTAAAGGCGGAAGAGAAAAGACTGATCTTATTGCAATGGAATGGTGCAGGCGGGTTACCGAACTTGGTGCAGGCGAGATTCTGCTTACATCAATGGATCGCGACGGTACAAAAGAAGGTTATGATTTAAAATTCTTAAAAGAATTATCTTCGGTTGTAAGCGTTCCTGTTATAGCTTCAGGAGGCGCCGGAAAAAAGGAAGATTTTCTAAGAGCATTTAAGGAAGCTGATGTGGATGCATGCCTGGCTGCAAGCCTATTCCACTTTAACATTCTTCCCATTAAAGAACTAAAGAATTATTTAAAGGAGAATGGAATTGCAGTTAGAATTTAATATCATAAACAGTTGTTTTTTATTAGGAGTAGATCATTTTGGAAAAGAAAGATATTGAAAAATTAAATTTTGAAAAGCTCAACGGACTTATTCCGGCGATTGTTGTCGACTACTCAAACAACCAGGTACTAATGCTGGGCTTTATGAATAAGGCTTCGCTTGAAAAGACGTTCGACTCTAAGCTTGTTACTTTTTACAGCCGTACGCGAAAGACTCTCTGGACGAAAGGAGTTACTTCTGGAAATTATTTAAACTTAGTTGATATTAAGACGGACTGCGACAACGATACGCTGCTTATTTTCGCAAAGCCCGATGGAAATACATGTCACACCGGGAAATATTCTTGCTTCGACGTACCGGATATTCCTGCTACTAATTTCTTATACAAACTTTTTGATTTGATAAAAGACAGACGGATGACAATGCCCGAAAATTCTTATACCTCTGAATTATTTAGATCGGGCTCTGATAGAATTATTCAGAAAGTCGGCGAAGAATCTGTTGAGACAGTTATCGCAGCAAAGAACCGCGACAAGAAAGAAATAATTAATGAGACTTCCGATTTAATCTATCATCTCTTTGTTATGCTTGCAGACCAGGGCATAGAACTTACCGATATAGTTAGGAATCTTCAGAAGAGATCGAAATAAACTTTATATCCACAAACTGACTTCAGTTTTTTCAGCTATAATCTTTTAATATTAGCAAAATTTGAAAAGAGGAATGATGTATTTAAACGCTACAGAATATCTGTTTGATACTTACAAATCCTTTCAAATAAATAGATTTATTGTTTAACTTTGGGTATAGTATTTGAAGTATTTGTTACTAAGACAAAAATTTCAGAGAAAACTGAATGAATACGGGTCAAAGCATTTTAACAATTCTG
>JAJYIL010000320.1 GCA_021790055.1 Bacteroidota bacterium | reverse complement strand
CTTGTGTTCCGCCTCTTACATCATATCTTGCTGTAAGCTCATTATCAGTACTTACTCCAGGCAGCAATTGAACTGCTCTAAATGCATCTTTTGAAATCCCTGCAAATTCTTTAATCTGTTCATTTTTAAGGTTTGCAGAGCTTATTGCGTCGGGGATTTTCTGCTTCGCATATACACTTACTTCTTGTAAAAGCAGGTTTATAGGTTCCAATCTGATTACTAAAGTCGAATCGCTTTTATCAACTTTTTCAATTTCAGTTTTGTAACCAATGTGAGATATTAAGATAATAAATTTTACTTCGGGACAAATAACCTTGAACTCCCCTTCATCATTAGTTGTTGTGCCGATGTTTGTGTCTTTTACTAAAATATTTGCGGAAGCTATATTTTGATTTGTTACTGCATTAATTACTTTTCCTTTTATACTTACGTTTTTCTCAATCACGGGACCGGGGGCATCATCCCGGTTATCATCCTTTTTAATTACTATCTGGTTGTTGATGCGCTCAAATTCAAGACCGTATTGCTCTGCAAGACCTTTCAGCAAATTATAAAGAGATTCTTTGGTTACATCTATAGTTACTTTTTTATTTAAAGGGATTTCATTTTTATTGTAAATAAAATGAAAGCCGGTAGAGCTTTCAATTATTTGTAAAGCATGTTCAAGGCTGACGCCATTTACGAATTTGGATACCTTAATATCTTTTAAGTCCTGTCCGTTTACAGGCGCTGCAAATAATATATTCAGAAGCATTGCTTGAATAAGTAAGCCGGTTAAAGAGAAGTATGCTGTCATTTAAATCTCCCTCTTATTTAATTATCGGTTTGCGGTTATTAAAATATATCACTTTCGTAATAATGCCGGCGGCTTTTTTTATTTTATATTTAAGTCCTGTTAGTTTTTTCAATGCATCAAGTATCGTCGGGAGTGATGTCTTGTTAAAGTTTGCAGTAACGGAAAAACTTGCAAAGTCTTTTGCATCTAATTCGAATTTAATTCCGTATGCCCTTTCAAGATTTACCAAAATGTCACTTAACCGGTCTGATTTGAATACCAATATATTATCCTTCCAGCCTGCTGCCTGCAGGTAATCAAAAGGCTTTACTTTCCCGGTGCCGGTAGTTTTATTGTAGCTGTATTGTTCGCCCGGCTTCAGAATAACTGCATCTTCAGCTTTATTTGAATGACTCTGACTAACGCTCACTTTTCCTCTTACCAATGAAACTGAAAAATTATTTTCATCCGGGTATGCCTTTATATTAAAGACCGTACCTAAATCTATCGTTGTAAGTTTACCGGTTCGCACTATGAAGGGTTTGTTGGGAACATGTGCTACTTTAAAGTACGCTTCACCTTCAAGATAAATTACTCTCGCATCCTCGTGAAAGCTTTTAGGATATTTTAATTTACTTTCGGCATTAAGTGTTATCGTGGTTCCGTCATTTAAAGTAATAGTTAACCTTTGTCCGGGTCTCGTTATCGCTTCATTCCAGTAAGATTTATCCGGTTTATTATTGAATACACCGCTTATATACAAAGCCGTCGCTGCAATCATCAAAATAAAGGCTATTGAAGCGGCGATCCTTAAAAGCATAACCGAGCTCCAATAATCACTAACATGAAGCTTAGATTTTCCTACACGCCGGGTTATTACTTTTTCTGAAAAATTAATTTTTCTGTTTACTCTATGTAATGCACTATAAGCGTCATGTTCTTTTCCTCGTTTACCGGATTCTTCCCAAATATCCTTCAGCGATTCTAATTTTTCTCTGTTCTCGTGGTCGCTTGCCGACCAGCTCTCAATTATCTCTTTTTCGTCAAGTGTACTTTCGCCGGCAAGGTATCTCGTTATCATAACCCAGCTTATTTGTGTATTCATATGATATCCCGCTTAAAAATATTTATGCTTCCTTTCGTCTTTTGCAATAAGTTTTATTCTACCTGTAAGACAAATATGAAAAGACTTTCCGTACTCCTCCTTGTTAAAAAAATTTTGTATAATATTCTATTCGTCATAAAATCTTGCGCAAAATGAAAAAGAAGTCGAACATTGAGCATTGAAAATTCTCAATATTCAATACTCAATCCTCAATTTTGCCCTTTTGGTTCCGGTTTGCCGAAATACGGGCTTGTCCGGTTTATGGTATTTGAATGCAGAGGTATCGTATACCTTTCGCCTTAAACTAATCTATTACTAAATGATATGTCTGATATATTGTATTACACCCAGAGTAGGAAGAAAGTTTATAAGCAGTTTACGTAGTATTCTAAAGGCTCTGCCCATTTGCTTTTCTACTGTGTTGATCGAGATGTTAAGAATATCGGCAATTTCATTGTATTTTAATCCTTCCTGCCTGTGCATTACAAAAACTAATCTGCATCTTTCCGGTAAGGATTCAATTGCACTTTGTACTGCTTTACTCAGATCTTTCCTGTAAAGCTCTTCTTCAATGTTGATGTCGCCGGAAATTTCTTCTTCAATATCATCCTCTTGATCTATGTTTATTACATCATAGCTCCTTAGGTAATTCAATGCCTGGTTCTTTGCCGATCTGAAGAGATATGATTTAATAGATGCATGAGGGTGCCAATCCTGCCTGCCAATCCATATTTTTACAAAAATATCCTGGACAAGATCCTCATAAGCGTCTTCGGTTTTTATAATGTGCCAAACAAAGTTACACAGCCCGCTATAGTATTGCATAAACATTTTATCGAAGACCTGCTTATTTCCGGCATGAATCCTATCAACATAATACTGGTCTTCTTTGGAAAGCTTGTTCCCGGCGCTGTTATCCATTTGAATAGACTTCTTCTCTATTTTCGTCCCGGGAATTATAATAATAAAAATTAAGTTTAAATTGAGAACAACTATTCTCTAGTATTAACTTAGATAACCTTTAAATTATTGTCAATACGCATAGGTTAAATTATCTTTTATCTTCTCGGTTTTGACTGAAGCTAAAAGGTGAAAAAAAGCATGTCTAAAACTTGGATAGATATTATGTCTTGCTTTGTGTATTCTTAACTTATTTCCTCATTCTTCTTCGAAAGATGAGTGCATAGTGCAAAGGGCATAGTATCCCTCTGCCCTATGCTCTATGCGGTTTGCCAAAAAAATTCTTTCCCGCTTCCCCCATAATTTAACTGCACTGGCTCCTGACCTCCAACCCCCGCTCTTTGCCTTCTGCACTCTGCGCTTGGCTCTCTGCTATTCACATATCAGCTAAAGAATTTTTCTCCCCTTGTGGGGCAAAAATACGGCAGAAACCTACCCTATTTCGTATGGCTTGTAAGGAATCGAATTAAATAAATGAGTACAACGTTTTAAAAGTTAATAGACACACTTCCGATTATTTGTAAGCGTGCCGGTTGAAATAAAATATATTCGCTATTCTTGTCGCCATAGTTATAAACTACATCGCCTCCAAATACTACTTCATCATTAAAAAGATAGGATAAATTAGCTTCCAATTGCCCTCCAAAAGAATCAAGCGTAAATAAGTTTGCAATGTCTAAGCTTAAATTGGGAGACCATAAACGCGAAGCTCCAAAGTCTATCCCCAAATAATTCTTGCCGAAATAACTTTGATTATATCCTAAAAAATTACCGGTATTTTTAATAAAATCTTCTATCTTATTCTTTTCACTATTATCAAATCCTTCAGTCCTGAGTGTATATTCCAATGATGCGGAATAATATTCCCATTCATAATTTAAGCCTGTTGAAAAGTCAAGTTGAATTCCTTTATTCTTAAAATTAAGTAATTGCGTATAGTATTGTTCATCGTGCTCTTTAATAATTCCTTCCGAATAAAATCTTAGTGAATTCATTTGCTGTGAAATATCAAAGCCCGCCAACCAGTATCTGAGTTTCTCATAATAGAAATAAACTCCGCTGTAAAAATTATTAATTTGCAATTCTATTGATGAGCCTATGTTTGAATACTTCCAGTTTAGTGAATCGCTTGACCATGTAAAGGCTGACAATGATATAACAGGCGATGTTACCCAGTCTAATTTAATTAAACCCGGCGCTTGGCGTTCAAGAACATCCATGTGACCCAATGTTCTCTCCTTAGGGCTTAACCTGTTTGAGAAATTATAAAAGTCTGCCAGTCCATAATTTTCCTCTCTCTTACCTGCAGTCAAAAATAAATAATCTGAAAGAGGTATCTTTATATATAGCTGCCTTAGCGTAAAGGAAGAAGTCGCGGGGTTTGAAAATGTAGTTACGTATCTTAAATCTGTTTCGAATTGTGTCTTAGCAAATCCGCCGCTAAGAAAAGATAACTCTCCGCCTATGCTTGAAATATAGTCATTCCATTTACTTCCCGGATTCATTAAATAATTATAATTTTTAGAAACATATCCGTTATAAGCAAAGAACGAATAATCAATCTTTTTATCTGTTTGTGCTATTAGTGGAATTGTGAATGCCCAAATGAAAATTGTAGTATAATATTTGAGGTGTTTATTTAAGGTCATATCTTTGAAAATTTATTATTAACTGCTAACACTAAACTATCTTATGAAATAATAGCGCTGACTATTTTTTCCATTACTCCAATATTCCATTACTCCAATATTCCACTACTCCAATATTCCACCACTCCAAAGGTAGCCGATTACGTAAGTTGAATTTCTCATTGTGTGGCTGCTTCCATATACGCCTTGGTAAACATTCTATCATCTAAATTCTCCGGGTACTCAAAGTTCT
>JAJYIL010000319.1 GCA_021790055.1 Bacteroidota bacterium | reverse complement strand
ACGGTACTGTCTAAAAGGTATTACAGCCCAGATAGCCATATTAAAATATAATATTAGAAATTCAGGTCTGTAAGGCATAGGCGGAGCATTGGTTTTAATTTAGCTTTTATAGTGTTTAATTAGAAGCCTGGGATTATCCTCTTTAAATATTAAAAAGTATATACCGATTAACAAATCAGTATAAATAGCACGGTATGTAAAAAAATATCCGTCATTGCGATCTGATAATACACACATGTTATGTAAAAACAAAAGGAAAACATCAAATATTAGAATAATTAAAAAATATTAAACGATTTGCAAAGCATTAGCTGCTTCATGAAATCTCCAAGAAAAGAAATTAAGATTAAGAAATTAATAATGCTCATCATGATAAAGCCCTCGCTTATTACATTTCGTAAGCTGATAGCGCAAATTATAAAAAGAATAAAAACAACCGCCAACCTGTACTTTTTAATAAGCTTTTCGCTTTGAAGCGAAACAAGCGCTAAAAAATAGCTGGGTGCATACATTAAATTAGTTCCAGAATGAAAATGTACCCTAAGTAGTGCCGTAACCGGGTCTGCAAAAGCTAATGAATAAAAAAAATAAAAATATTTTTTACCGGCTTGCCTGAATGGGATTAATGACCAAATAAAGGAATCGAAGTATAAAAAACGCATTGCACAAAATTATATGATTTTGAACCAGTAAGTTAATAAAAGAAGTATTTGCAGTAAAAGAATTTCTTTTAACTTTTTAAGTTTTTGCGGGTAAGTGATTAAGAGTGTTATTCAGAAATAATTTAAGAGTTTATTCTTTGATTTTCGGTTAGAAGCATTTCGATTACTTCCAACAATTTATCATTTGCTATTGGCTTTATTAAAAATTCATTGGCTCCCAGAGCCAAAATTTTTTCTCTTTCCTGGTCCGAGGTAAGCGCCGACAAGCAAACGAGCGGTAAATGATTAAGCCTGTTGTTGGCTTTTATTTTCTTAATAACCTGCTCGCCGCTTACTTTGTTTTTAATAGAAATATCGAAAATAATTAAGTTGACCGGAACTTGAATGTTACCGCCGGAATAAAATTCACGAGTCGAATAGATATTGATTTGAAATTTTTTGCCTATAAAGAATTTAAGATACATGCGCGTATCTTCATCATCTTCAATTATAAGGATTTTTTCATTTTCCATATAGATCATCTCATATATAAAAGAATGGGAATCATTGGTTGGTTCTCTAATGCCAATGATTCCCTAATTTCCCCTGATCCCTGCCCTAAGCGAATTTTAATGACACTCAGCAAGATAAATAATATTTAAATCAAAAAAATCAGTATAAGTACGTATATGATAGGGTTGGTAGTTGGTTATTGACGGTTGGTTGTGGGTGGTTGGCATGATTTTGGTTATTCTTATTGCCTATTATTTGTTGTAAAGATTTGTCACTAAACATTCGTCAAATTGTCATTTGTCAATAGACATTCGTCAATCAATTGGTATTTTTGTGGAGATATATTTTGTAAGTATGAGATGTTTCAAGAATTTCAGCAATTCGGTAAAATCCTGATTTTTGGAGGAATCCTGATTATCATATTAGGAATCTTCTTCCTTTTTGGCGATAAGATTCCACTTATAGGTAGATTGCCGGGGGACTTCTACATTAAGAAAAAGAATTTCACATTTTACTTCCCTTTAGCTACCTCGATCATATTAAGCCTATTAATCAGCTTAATATTATACCTACTTAAGAAATGAGATTTATGTATTGTCAAATTGCTTAACTGTCTAATTGTTTTTTAGCGATTTTCAGCCGGGGGCTGATGAACTTATGGCTCAAACAAAAAAACAATTAAGCAATTAAATTCTTTAATGCCTGGCTGGGAAATCCTTTAGGACTTTTTCAGCAGTTTGTTTATTTCATTTATGTAAGTCTCTTTTGGAGTTAGACCTACATGCTGGGTAACTATATTTCCATGCTGATCAATGATAAACGATGTCGGTATAGCATCAATGTTACCATATGCCTGTACAACTTCCGGAGTTGCATATAAGACTTTATAATTGATTTTGTTTTTCTTAACAAATGGAGCTACATCAGAACGAGTATCCATATCAACAGAAATTCCGATTACAGCAATTTTGTTTTTATATTTCTTTTGCAGGTCAATCAAATCCGGGATGCTTCTACGGCAAGGCGGACACCATGTTGCCCAAAAATCAACTATAACAACCTTACCTTTGTAATCAGATAGGCTTATCTTTTTACCATTTACATCCTGCAAGGTAAAGGCGGGAGCTTTCTGGTTGTCCGTCTCACTATTCATGTTAGCGGTGCTTAAGGCTGCAGATGATGTATTTGAAAGACTTAAATCATTATTGCCGTTTTTTGCATTAGAAACATTCTTATTGCAGCCAAGTAAAGTAAATGCTGCGGCAAAAATCATAAGAGTTATTAATTGCTTCTTCATTTTTGTTCCTTATTTAATTATTTACTATTACCGGCTTACTTACCCGGCTGGTGCGTATTCATTTGCAGACGCGGGTCGATTGCGGTATCCGGCTTTGGTTGTGTAGAAGAATTATAATTTGGTGGATAAGGTCCGTGGCTCGGCACCGAACGCATATTGTTAATGATAAAGAAAATCAGCAGGATTAAAATTATTACCACGGTCCAAAACATGCTTTTATATCTTGGATTTATAAGCGGTTTCTTTGCAGCCTGCTTTTTACCGATCTGTCTTTCTTTCGGCTTTGATTTTCTTTGCGCCATAAGTGATAATTCTTCCTGTTATATGATGACAAATAATTAAATTCGTTTCGCGATTCTAAAATAATAAAAAACTTTGTAACTATGGGTATACAGTTTAAGGCATATTGCTATAGGGAATAATATGCCGGAAGTTTCATACGCTTACCTTATAACTGTATACCTTAAATCCTTATACCGTATCGCCAAACATATCCAGTTGACTGTCGGTTGGGCGTTTGAAATGTTCCGTTGTCAATTCAACCTTTAGATGATTCAGATTATATTTACGGCAGCTTAATTGAAATAAATTCCTTATAGCATCAGCAAACTCTCCATCTCCCCGGAAGCGTTTTCCGAATTCATTTTCATTTAGCTTTCCGCCGCGGATGTCTTTGATTCTATTTATAACTTTATTTGCCCGGTTTGGAAATTCATCGTTAAGCCAATTGATAAACAAGTCTTTTACCGCATAAGGTAGTCGTAAAATAGTATAGCCTGCGAATGCTGCGCCGTTTAACGATGCTTCGCGAATAATCTTGGGAATTTCTTCATCATTAAGTCCAGGAATAACTGGAGCTATCATTACTCCAACAGGAATTTTATTTATAGATAATTCTGAAATTGCCTTAAGTCTTCTTTCCGGGATTGAGGTTCGCGGTTCCATCTTTCTGATAAGATCATTATCTAAGCTTGTAATTGTCAGCATTACCGAAGCTAATTTTTTTTCTGCC
This sequence comes from Bacteroidota bacterium, assembly GCA_021790055.1. GTDB lineage: Bacteria > Bacteroidota > Ignavibacteria > Ignavibacteriales > Ignavibacteriaceae > FEN-1297. Next base: position 1,268 of record JAJYIL010000319.1, on the reverse strand, counting down.
AGTTTTATAATGATATCGATGTCTCTTAGGATTAAAGAATTTTTTGTTATTATGGAGACATGATTTCCACATTTTAAACAGACTTCCAGGCATTTTCTGGTTAATTGTAGTTTTCTCTCAATAGGCTGGTAGCAGTCCGTATTTCCGCTAAACATTATTATTTCAGGCTCGAAATTCTTTTTATTAAAGAATTCTTCAAGCAATGCAGGGGAATTTTTCTTAATCATAATTTTTGTTTCAAAATCTATTCCCGGAGAGAATCCCAAATATTCATGAGTAGGGCGGGCATAACAATAAATGCATCCATGTTCGCATCCCCGGAAAGGATTAAAAGAGTAATTAAAATAAAGATCGGGGCTGTCATTTTTAGAAACAACCGACTTCGAATCGTCTTTATAAAAAATTGTTTTTATTTGACGTTCGGATAATTCTTCATCATTTCCCGGTTCATTATTAACGGGCAAATTTTCAACATGAAGCCTTTCGAACCGATTCGGCGGATTTATTTGAGTGCCTCTTCCTTTGTGTTTTACAGTTTCCATAACATTCAATTACATGCCTTGCTAACATTACAATACAGAATCCTAAAGCATGAAAGTGTGCCTGGGATTTCGTTATCGAGCTCAACACTTGGTAAAAGAAACGGATGATTTATTTTGTTCTTTAATTTATTTGATGTTGAGCTGTAAAAATAGTGAATGATCCGAAAGGTTGAAGCAGTCTGAAGTACAGCAGAAGAAGACGCTGCAAGTTATTCTTCCAGAGATTGTCGAAAATGATCTTGTTTATTGTTTCTTCCTAATCCTGTAGACAATATATGATCCGCCTATCAACATTGCAAACGAGCCGCCGACTATCATAAGAGACGATACAATTACCGAAAATAAATTCATATTATTTCTACCTCAACAATTTAAATTAGATGAATAGTCTTGGCCCAAATAATATGTAAATAATTAAAAGAATTATAGATTTATTTTCGCCGAGTGGTATATAATTATCGATTACCGGTAAAATTATTTAAAAGAGGTAAAATTTATTTTGTTACATTCAACGACCAGTTGAAATCTTTGTAAGCGATATTCCATTTGCGAGTAAATTCAACTATGCTCGATGAAATGTTTTTCGGCAGGAACCGCGAAATATAGATAAGCATCTCCTCCGGGTTCTTTCCAAAATCATCTTCATGCCATTGAAATATTCTGGACAGGTAAGCGGTTCGGTTTTTAACGTCGAAATAATTTTTAGTTGTATCATTTAAGAAAAGG
>JAJYIL010000318.1 GCA_021790055.1 Bacteroidota bacterium | reverse complement strand
ACCGGCAGGAACTGTTTCTAGTACCTCTTCTAACAAAGGGATTCTCTGATCTTTCCATTGGTTCCCTTTAAAGCTTCCGACATCAAGCTGCCTTAATGAATTATAAGCTTGCGTACTTACCTTTTTATAAATTCCCGAAGTTCTGCTTGTGTTTCCATCATGAATAACAATAATTCTATTATCGCCGGAAAGGTGGACGTCAACTTCAACCGCGTCGGTATTCCTTTGCCACGCAAGATTGATCGATGCCAGCGTGTTTTCAGGTGCATCGTAGGATTCTCCGCGGTGTGCAATTATTATGGGGCGATTAGTCATAATAGGATTTATTCAATCACAATCTAAAAGTTTTAAAAATAATTTATAAAAGAAAAGATAGGAAAAATTTTCCGGCATTCTGAATTATCTAAGTCAAGCATTCTGAACAAGCCTACCGATAATAAAAATATTACTATGATTGTAAAAATTTTTCCATTCGGCTGCGTATTGCTACAAATCGAGATTTCATTACTAAAAAAGTATACGGCAAAAGTGAAACTTAGAGCAAAAATCTTTTAAAAAGAATTTTTATTTTTGTCTTGAATAATTTAACATGAACAATATTGGGAAAGGAAGAGATGAGATTAGCAACTTTAAAAGACAATTCGGTCGCGATAATTACAAGCAGCGGGGCTGTTAGTTTAAGACAGATCGGCTTCAGCGGAAATATGCTCGATCTTATCCTTGCCGGAAATGATGAGCTTTCGAGGATAAAACAAGAAGCTATGAAAGTTAATGGCGGTGAAAAATTACAACCGGATAGCTTATCTGCGCCGCTAAAAAATCCTCCGAAGATTGTTGCAATCGGACTAAATTATTCCGATCATGCAAGCGAGACCGGAATGGAAGTACCAAAGTCTCCACTAATATTTGCAAAATTCAGCAGTTCAATTACCGGATCATCTGAGCCTATAATTATTCCCGGTGCAGTTACAAGGAAGGTAGATTATGAAGCAGAGCTTGGAGTAATAATCGGCAAGCGTACGAAAAATGTTTTAATTGAAGATTCTCTCGACTGCGTGTTTGGTTATACTATTATCAATGACATCTCTGCACGGGATATCCAGTTTGCCGATAAGCAATGGACGCGAGGTAAATCTCTGGATACATTTTGTCCGATGGGTCCTGTAGTTGTAACTAAAGATGAAATTCCTAATCCGCAGGACCTTGAGCTTGGCTGCGAAGTGAACGGAGAAATTCTACAGCAAAGCAGCACTAAATTCATGATCTTCAGTGTTGCCGAATTAATTTCACTACTTTCTAATTCATTCACGTTTGAGCCGGGAGATATAATTGCAACCGGAACACCCGGAGGAGTTGGTTATAAAAGAAATCCTCCGGTTTATTTGAAGAATGGAGACACGATACGTACTTGGATAACAGGAATAGGAGAAATGATAAATCCGGTCGTCTCTGATGATGCGGATCAAATTTAGAATTTAACCCGAAGGAAATATTGAGAGTTATCAAAAAATTTAGTCATTAGATTGCAGATAATTTTCAGGTATATATAAAGGCATATTTTTCGAAATCGATATTTAGAATAAGTGTTGAAAATTTAAAAAGTTTTCCGGGATAAAATAAAATTATTTAAGGGCGGTTATATGCGAATAGCTTTATCCTTATTAGCTGTACTTTTTCCGGTTATACAAATTGCTATAGTTGCCATCAACAAGATTATGCCGGCACGACCAATCCGCCGGTTATCCTACTGACTGCACACAATGCCATACACAAAGCGCTTGGCATCCTTCAACATTTAATCATACTCAATATTTCCCGTTAACAGGAAATCATAACAGGGCGTGTGCAAACTGCGATTAAACAATCTCTAATTTCGCAGTTCATTCATGTAATGCAATATGTCATAAGAATGATCATCATCAGTATGAAGACTGCTATACCAGTCATCCGACAGGACAAGGCGGAGACTGATATTGATACCGTATTCATTTGGCTGGTTTTTTAACGAAGACAATTTTGCATTTGTTTAAAAAGAAATTTTAACTAAATTTAAATAGCTGATTGAATCAGGTATGATGAACATAGCGGGACGATTATAAAAAGGTTTGGATATCTTCTAATTCTCATTCGATAAGTTAAACAAGTCAATCATCCGGAATAAACCATTTAGAAATTAACAATGGGTTTTTGATTTAAATCCGTTTAAGAACTTTCTGAAAAATTTATATCAATCATTTAATGAAAGGGCAATCTATGAAAAGGTCAATTTTATACCTGCTGCTATTCGCTTCGGTTTCAATTAGTAAATTATGGGCGCAAGCTTACGGACTGGATAATGCGGATCCTTCTGTCTTCACAAAGTTCAAAATACCGGAAACTGATTTGCGAACTCTTTGGCTTAATACCAGTTTGAATTTCTATTCCAACAAACAGACTCAAAACTATTATTATAAATCTGACACTTACAATTCCGATTTTAACTATAATTTGGCTCCGCATTACTATTTGCTGAAAGAAAATGATAATAGATATTTAAATTTAACTGCAAGCCTATCGGCATCATATGAGGGAACGTATTCCATGAGCAATGTAAATCCCGGTAATACCTCGAGCGGCACAAATAGACATTCATATTCCGGCAATTTGAATGTTAACTTTATTTTGAACAATTATATTAACCCTGAAAATGTTTTTTATTCGTTAGGGTCCAATATTAGTGTTCAAATGCAAGATACTAAAGAGGAAGATAATCCCGCAACGAGCATCTCTGCCTATACCGGCGTTAAAAACCAGGATTATGAATTTTCTTTTGGCTTGGGAATTGGAAAATTAAGGAATGTTACGCCAGTTGTTTCAGCGATTAGATTCCAGGAAAGATTGAAACAGCTTAACATGTTAAACGGCAATTTAAGCGAAACCACAATAGAAGACCTGGCTCAGCAATTTTACAAACAGACTTATTACGGTATGGTGTATGACAGACCTGATAAATTTTTCTTGCAGGGAATTGAGAAAACTCTTTCAGCAGATGGGGTTTCTCTCAATGGACTAAATATGTACGCTGATAATTACCTTCGCGAGACAGTCAATGAAGTAAGGTTTGTCAGACAAGAAGGCTTAATTGCAGGCGCCGATGTTCAACTGGAATATCAAAATAATTACATGTCTCCCTATGGCATTTTACTGGAACAGTTCTACACGCTTGGCAACTTGTACTTAAATTTAAGCCACCAGATCGATTTAAATTCACAGCTCAGCTTCAACATCTCAGTGAGCGGCGGTCCAAATATTATGAGTAATCCATCTGTAACCCAGAAGTATTTACTTAATATGTCCGTAGGCTACAGCTATGAATTAACCGACAGGTTAGTAACATCGCTTGCGGATACATTTACGCTGTTATATCAAAACGGCTCAGCCGAATACAGAAATTATTCAAATGAACTTAGGTTTTCTTTAGACTATTTTGTTGAGGATAATATTTCATTTAATGCCTCGTATACATTGGATTATTATAATTCAAATTACATTAAATTTGCTAACCGATCTACTCAAAGCATAAATTATATAAACGCAGGATTAACTTATTACTTTGCAAGAGGATTTTTGTTTCAATAAAATTAAAAGAAGAGCAGCCTTTAGGATGTATAAATAATTAAAGCTGCTCTTCTTATTATTTAAGTAGAGTTATATTCATCTTTGCAATTTTGATTAAATAAAAAATTCGGGATGTTAAAATGAAGCGTTATAAAATACTTCTTCCGTGGATTCTGTTCTTCATTTCTGCAATTGTATTGTTCATCTCTTCTCATCCGACAATAGGCTGGTGGGACAGCGGTGCCTATGCCGCAAATGCAAATGATCTCAGCACACCCGATCCCGGAGGCTCAGTCTTTTTTGTAATACTCGGCAGGTTGTTTATCACCGTCTTCTTCTTTCTTCCGAAGATTAAAGCGCTGACTCTACTCAGCATTTTTTCAACAAGTCTTGCGTCGGTGTTTTTATTCTTTACTCTAACCGAGGTGCTGAACCACTTTGATAGCAGCTCGAAGTCTGAATTAAAAATCATTGTCTCCTTCATAACCGCGCTTTCACTTCCGTTCCTCTACAGTATCTGGATAGAATCGAATGTAGCACGAGTATATACCCTGGGATTGCTCTTAACAAGCATACTTTTGCTTTGCGCAGTAAAGGTTTGGTTTGCCGAAGAAGATAAGGAAAAGCTGCGATGGTTTTTGCTGATAATCTATTTGATGACGATCGACTATTCAACACACCGGCTTAACATGCCTTTCATTCCGGTCGTTATTTTGCTGATGATTTTTCCGCTAAGACGTTTTTTGCTTAAAGTAAAATACTGGCTGCATATTCTGCTTTTGATTTTCATCGGCTTGTCAATTCAATCTTTCTTTTTATTAGAACATCTCAAAGCCCGCCTTTTCATTCCGAAAGCATCAGAACATTTTCAGATCTAATCGGCTGGATAATGATGAAGAGGTTCGGTCAATCGAATCTCTCGGAAATTTTTCATCGCAAGGCGCATTTCTGGAATTAATTTCATATTATATGAAGACAGGTAGCAAAGCCAAAGCTAAAGAATTGTATGATTCAATGGAAACAAAGCTACCGGATTGGAGATTCGGCTACAAAGCTGTTGATTACCTGCCGGGATTAAGGTAAGCTGACTATGATTAAGTAGAAAAAACTTTCAACTCTTGTTATTCGATCAATGATGCAATCAATGACCTTTGGAGTTAT
>JAJYIL010000317.1 GCA_021790055.1 Bacteroidota bacterium | reverse complement strand
TTCAGATGCTAATCAGAGTTTTTAGAAATGGATTTTATTTCTGGGGCGGACACTTAGTGCATATCGGCTTTGCGCTTTTCTTATTTGGTGTTTTAGCTTCAAGCACTTTAAGCAAATCGCAGCAGATTGACCTGCCGCTCGGCTTTAAAAAAAATGTTCTGAATTATAACCTTACATTCCTTGGAGTCAAGCCATTAGCTGGCGGGAACAAATACACTTTTGATATAAACGTAAGTGGAAAGAACAGAAATTTTACAGCTTCGCCTGTAATGTATATTTCGGATTTCAATAATGATTTGATGAGAGAGCCATATATTTATACCGGCTTAAATAAAGATTTATGCTTCTCGCCGCTTTCTTATGTTGATAGCAACGATAACAATCAAACAAAGGTTGAACATACTTCTTTTAAAAAACTAAATAACTCAGCTGCAGCGCCTTCGGAAATATTAACAGTCGAAGTTAGCACAAAGCCGTTTATAAGCTTTGTCTGGATAGGAGTATTTATTATGTCGGTCGGCTTCTTCATAGTTGTTTTTAGGAGAAACCACGAAAATAAAATTTTAAACCTATAATTAATATTATGAATATAAATGAAATAGTTTGGAATAGTGGAGTAATGGAACAATTGAATAATGGGTAAAGTTCAAGAAATATTATTTCATAGTTTAAGGTACAAAAACTTGTTGAAGTGCCTCTCAATAGAACTCTGTGCTTCCTCTGCGTTACTCTGTGTAACAAAAAGTTATTCCATTACTCCAACTTATATGGTTTGTATGATGCAAAAGTTCAAAATGAATTTTATAAATAACATACTTACTAACAAAATCAATGAGGTGGGCTCATGAAAAAATATCTAATCGGTGCAGGTTCAGTAATTGTAGTTCTAATTCTCGGCTATCTTATTTTTATTTATTCCGGTATGTATAATATCAGCGCATTGGTTCCTCACGACGCAATAACATTGTGGGCGATGAATACCGTACGTGATAATTCTATTAAACATAATGCGGATAATAATATTAAAACTCCCGATCTTAACGATTCGGATCTTGTTAAGATGGGCTTTGTTCATTATCGGGAAATGTGCGTCGGCTGCCACGGCGGTCCCGGTATTGAGCGGAGTGAAATAGGGCAAGGGCTTTATCCAAAAGCTCCTTCGCTTGCAAGGGTTGCAAACGATTGGACTCCGCAGCAGCTTTTCTGGATAACTAAAAACGGCTTAAAGATGACCGGCATGCCGGCGTTTGGTCCAACGCATTCGGACGAGATGATTTGGGCAATTGTAGCATTTACTAAAAAGCTTCCAACATTAACAAAAGAACAATATCAAAAACTTGATGAAGAAACTAAAGGCGAAAGTGACGAATAGACTTGAAACCGGCTCTATCAAATAATTAACTTTACACCAATAAAAAAACAGATTGGAGAATCAAAAAATGAAAACACAAAACACACTCAGCAGTCTTTTAAGAAATTGTTGCCCTATAATTTTAGGATTATTTCTATTATTCATCGTCAGCAGTTCATCACTTCTTGCTCAAGGCATGGGCGGCATGAACCAGCACATGCAGAACATGAACAGCCAGATGACTAACATGCAAAGCATGATGACTCAAATGAATAAGATGATGGACAAAAGCAACCAGATGATGAATTCGATGAACTCATCTATGAAAGGGAATATGAAGGGCATGGATATGAAAGGCATGGGTACTAATAACGGCATGATGGGCATGACGAAAAATATGAATGACATGGGCAGGACAATGAAAACCATGCTTAACCAAATGCAAAACATTATGAAGAACGATGAGATGATGAAAAACAGCGGGATGAAAAACCACATGGATGGCATGATGAAAGACATGCAGTCCATGATGAAAAATTACGGTGCCATGCTAAATAGCACCGAACAAATGCAAAAGGGTAAAAAATAAAAATGGTTATTAAAAAAAATTTAAGCATTATTAGGAAGTCAGCCTTGGCTGGCTTCCTTCTTCTTCTTTTTGCAATTATATTAAATGGAAATTTATTTGCGCAAGAGGAATTGCCTGTACAGCAATCAAACTGGTACATAAATACAAATATCCAGTTAGCCGGGGGAAATTTTATTTACAACTCTTTCGATAATGTTGTTTCGCTTTACGGAGGAATTGGATATCAAAGCGGCAATTTCGGAATTTCTTTTTCCATTCCGGTTGTCGGCAATAAAAATAATTTCATAAGTCAGTCTGGCGGAATGATGTTACCAATTGGCAATTCAAAAAACGGCTATGGAAATATGCAGAACAGCGGTTCAAGCGGCGGAGGTATGATGGGCAGCGGCAATTCTATGATGGGCTCTACTTCCAGTGCAGCCGGCGGGATGAACTGGGGCTTGGGCGATTTATATATTTATTCAAACTACCAGTTGGTTTCTCAAAACGATTTTTATACTGATGTTATTGTAAATGCTAATGTTAAATTTCCCACCGCTTCAACACACATGGGAATCGGCACCGGTCAGTATGATTACGGTGCTTCCCTTACGCTTAGAAAAAGCTTCGACCTCTCGGATAATCTAAATTCATTTGTTGCAATTGTAGATTTGGGATATATCAACTTTGGCGATCCGCCTGGCATTACTTACGAAAACCCGTTTACATATTCTTTCGGACTCGGAAAATTTTTCAATGACGGCGAATATTCACTACTTCTATATTACAGCGCTTACAGCGAAGTAGTAAAAGGCTACGATCCTCCACGTCAAATTGCTTTAGGATTAAATTATAAAATCTCAGAAAATTTAATTCTAACCGGAATAGGCGCGGCGGGTTTAAGTAAGTTTTCCCCGGCGTATGATTTTTCTGCGGGAGTTAAAGTTGGAATTTAGTTGTTATTTCTATCAAAATATTTCTTGATAAAGGTTTTATTAAATAAACATCGGCTCCTGCATTTAAAACGTTGGCTCTTTAATCAAGTGAATCGTATGAAGTAAAACATGCAATGGGTGTCCTTAAAAAATCCTTATTAGCTTTTAGCTCTTTAATTAAAGATAAACCGTCTTTCGAGCCGGGCAGACCAATATCCATAATTATTAATTGAAAATTATCATCGGATAATTTGTCGTATATTGATTTTTCCGAATCGCAGAATGAATGATTATAATTCTTCAACCATAACTTGTATAAAATCTGGCTGATTTCTTCATCTTCCACTATTAATATCTTGAGACTTTTTTCTTCCAATATAAATTACAAGTAAATCTCTAATGTCCCTCTCGTATAAAATATAAAAGGACTCAACTTCCATTACATCCTTATCAAAGACTCTGGTTTGCCCACACATAAAGACATAAGAAAGCGCGTCCATTTCTAAACGCAGCCTTGTCCATGTTCTTGTGTGTTTAAATTTACCAATTTTAGTGTAAGAACATAGCAAACGCTATGTTAATATCTTATACAACTTAGATATCGTGTCTATTCTTTTTTACAGATAAAAACTTGATTGAAGCGTTAATTCTGATTTGATTTTCTTGCCATTAATCTATATATTCAATTATCCAATTGAATAATTTATTAAGATGATTTTATGACTGGCAGAGAATTTAAAGATATTACTTTTCAGCAACTGGCATACATTGCCGCTGCTTTCGCAAGTCCAAAACGACTTGAAATACTGGATCTCCTTTCTCAAGGCGAAAAGGATGTTGACTCTTTAACAAAAGAAACCAATATGAATTTTGCCAATACTTCACGACATCTGCAAATCCTAAAGAATGCAAAGATTGTTCAAAACAGAAAAGAAGGAATTCGCGTTATTTATTTCCTTGCATCGGATGAAGTTATAAAATACTGGAAAAGCCTGCAGGCGCTTGCTGAGCAAAACGCAGCAGAATTAAGAGAAGCTGTAAAATCATTCCTTGAGGAAAGAAATGTATTTGAGCCAATCTCAATGAAAGAATTGAAGTCAAAAATTAAAAAGGATGATGTTACAATTATTGATGTTAGACCAAAAGAAGAATACATCAATGGTCATTTGCCCGGTGCAGTTTCCATTCCGATGACAGAATTAAAAAGTAAAATAAAAAGCTTATCCGCTGATAAGGAAATTATAGCTTACTGCCGCGGCAAATATTGCGTAATGGCTCCGGAAGCGGCAAAGATTTTAATCGCCAAAGGATTCAAGACTACAATCATGCAGGATGATGTTAACTCTTGGCGCTTTGCCGGATTAAAGATTGAAACCAATTAACAAACAGATTAGGTGAAAATATGTTGAATACAAAATCAAATGAGCTAATCGCCGGTCTTTTTTCGGATTCGATGAGCATAGAGATCTTGTGCTCTATTTATGAAAACGAAGTTACGGCGGAGGCAATAGCCAATCTTTTAAATTTAAATGAAGATGAAGTGACAAAGAAATTGGAATTGCTCTATAATAAATCTTTCGTTAAACGCAGACAAAAAGGAAATGGTTTTGTCTACAGCTTAGTCAATCCGAAAGTATGCGACTCCATTTTAATGTTAACAGATTCAGTTCAATTTATTAATTATATCTAAGTAGGAAGACTTTGCAAAGCAAAAAAATAGTTATTCTTGGAGCGGGTATCGGCGGCGTAATTACTGCAAATAGGCTTAGAAATGTGTTGCCAAAGGATGTATCGATTACAATTATAGAAAAAAATCTAGTCCACACATTTCCGGCTTCCTATTTGTGGCTGATGGTTAATAAGAGAAAACCGGAACAGATTAAGACACCATTACGAAATCTTTTG
>JAJYIL010000316.1 GCA_021790055.1 Bacteroidota bacterium | reverse complement strand
AGTCTGAACCGGAATTAGGAAATTTTATTAGTAATTACTTATTAATACTTTCGGGAATTGCAATACTGGCTTTCGTGTTTGCAGCTTTGCTTAAGCTCATAAACAACACCTTGGGAACAGTGACAAGAATACGGGATAATTTTTCAATACTGGTTTATTCCTTTATACCACATGTCTTCGCATTAATTCTGATTTTTACAGTTGAAGCAACCGTCTTTGGAGGAAATTTATTTTCGAAAAATCCATCTCCTTTCAGTTTAAAAGAATTCTTAGCATATACTCTTGCAGGTTTTGAAGTGCTTATCGTGCTGTGGGGAGTTTATCTTTCAATAGTGGCATTATTTACTCAATCAAAAAATATTGCCTACTCGGTAGTTTCCGGTTTAGTATTTAATATTTCGATTTATTTTTTCCTATATCTTATCTCACTAAACTTTTACAATTAAATTGATAAGTTAGCTTTGGAATTATCAAATTAACTTTACTTTAATATAATGGACGTTAAAACAGATGTATTAGTTATTGGCAGCGGCATTGCAGGACTATTTGCCGCTTTAAGAATTTCAGAATTCGCAGAAGTTGTACTTATTACAAAAAAAGAAAAGAACGAATCAAACACAAACTATGCACAAGGCGGAATTGCTTCCGTCATCGATCCAAACGACACCTTTGAAAAGCACATTGAGGATACCTTAATTGCTGGGGCAGGATTGTGCTATAGAAATACTGTTGAGATAATTGTTAAAGAAGGACCGCAAAGAATTTACGATCTTATGAACCTCGGTACCGAGTTTACTAAAAAGAATGGAAAGCTCGACCTTGCAAAAGAAGGCGGTCATTCAATGCCGAGAATTGTTCATGCAAAAGATTTAACGGGAAGGGAAGTAGAGCGAGCTTTAGTTCAACAAGTTATTGAGAATAAAAATATCCGGTTGATTGAAAATACCATTGCAATTGATTTAATTACCGAGCATAACATGCAGCAGCTTAAGAACTCACCGCTCAACAATCGCAATTGCTGGGGCGCCTATGCACTAAACTGCGATACAAATGAAGTGCTGAAAATTTCTTCTAAGGCTACAGTGCTTGCTACCGGAGGCTTGGGTCAGGTTTACCTTCACACTACAAACCCTAAAATTGCGTCCGGCGATGGCTATGCAATGGCATACCGGGCTGGTGCAAAAATTGGAAATATGGAGTTTGTTCAATTCCATCCGACCTCTTTTTATTCGCCAAAGAGAAACAACAATTCGCCTGCGTTCTTAATTTCCGAGGCAGTCCGCGGCTTTGGTGGTATTTTACGTACGCGCGATGGTGAAGCATTTATGCCGAAGTATGATTCAAGAAAAGATTTAGCTCCCAGGGATATTGTTGCGCGGGCAATTGATAACGAGCTTAAAAAACGCGGAGATGAATTTGTTTACCTGGATATTACACACCGTAGTAAGGATGAAATTGTTGACCATTTTCCGAATATCTATCAGCATTGTTTTGAGAACGGGATAGATATATCGAAGGAGTTTATTCCGGTAGTTCCGGCAGCGCATTATTCCTGCGGCGGTGTTGTTGTGGATGAGTTTTCAAGAGCCTCGCTGAAGGGATTATATGCATGCGGCGAAGTAAGTATGACCGGTGTTCACGGGGCTAACCGGCTCGCAAGTAATTCCTTGCTTGAAGCTGTAGTTTTTGCTCACCGTGCTGCGAATAATATTAAGCAGTTTATAAAGAAAGACGCTGCTATAATTACCGGTATACCGGATTGGGACGATTCCGGTACCTTGTCTGCCGATGAAAGAATTCTAATTACTCACAGCTCAAAAGAAGTAAAGCAAATAATGTGGGATTATGTCGGCATAGTAAGATCTAATCTTCGCCTTGAAAGAGCTGAAAGAAGAATCCATAACATCTTTACCGAAACTGAAGATTTTTATAAGCGAACGAAAGTCTTTGAAGATATATTAGAACTACGTAACATCTGCGCCTGCGCTCATATGATAATCAAATCTGCCAAGGGAAGAAAAGAAAGCAGGGGGCTGCATTATACGCTAGATTACCCGGCTGTTTCGCCGACTAATAAGTTTGGTGATTCAATTTTGCAGAACCTGCATCCATAGCTGGCATTTGATCAAGATAATCCACAATAGCGCCGTATCTAATTCCTCTGGTGCTTACCAAAACTTCATCGATTCCGAAGTAGCAAAGAATCGAATGAAGAATTATTGTTCCTGCTAAAAGAACATCCGATCTTCCTTCAACTATGCTTTTATATATTACCTTTATTTCGTCCGGAGTCAAGCTGGAAAGTTCTTCGATAAATTTTGAAAGTTCATCTTTATGTAAAGACGATCCCTCAATGGCAAATTCATCATAATGTTCAAGACCAATCTTCATGCAGGCTAAGGTAGTCGGAGTACCTGCTATTGCAATAGTCCTATCCGGCGAAAAAATGTGCTTATCTATTTCCTTTAATGTGCCGGTAATAAAACTTTTGAACTTGTGAATATCTTCAACAACGGGAGGCTGCCGTTTAAGAAATTTTTCAGTTCCGCTAACAACTCCGACCTGGTAGCTTTCGTTAAATTTTATTTCCCCGCCTTGTCCAAAAATAATTTCAGTGCTGCCTCCGCCAATATCGATAACCATATTCTTTTTGTCATCAAAATATTCTCCAATAGCGCCTAAGAAAGATAATCTTGCTTCCTCTTTACCGGGCACAACGTGAATATTAAGTCCTAATTTATTTTTAACCTTTCGGATAATTTCATTTGCATTAGAAGCGATTCTAAATGCATTGGTAGCGGTTAAAATTACTTGGTTGCATTTATACCCGGATATAATTTCACGATATTCTTCAAGAACCTTGTACAACTCTTGAATTCTATCGCCGGTTATCGCCTTACCTTCGATAAGTCCTTTTCCTATCCTTGGAATTCGGTATTCGTTCAGGAGCGGCTTTATTTTTCTTGTTGCAGGGTCTACATCCGCAACAAGCAAAAGGATTGTATTTGTTCCAATATCGATTGAAGAAATAATCATAATTTTTTCATATTTTAATTTTGTCAATTAATCAAATTTATGAAGAAACTTAATACAATTTCCAAAATTTTTCTTTATCTAACTGCGGCTTCCGGCACTCTGTGGTGTGGAAGCTATATTGCAAAGCTGGCACTTTCATATCAATTATTCCAGGGGCATGAGTTTGCGCTTAACTACTATTTGAATAACGAAAATTTAAGCGCTGTGTTTTTAACCTTAAACGCATGCACAATATTAACCTCAATATCTTATATTGTTTTCATTTTAACATTTATAATTTTTTTAGCTTCATCGCGTTTAAGCCTAAAAGAGAATGGATGGCTATTGATTGTAACTTTAATAATTCTAATAACAATGCCGTTCGAAGGATTTTTAATATCGATTGACTACAAAGTCTTTCAGATGCTTCAGAATGGATTTAACTCAATGGATATTTTGAACTTGTATGTAAAGCGTTTTAAAGTGCTTGGAAGCTTTCCAATTATAGAAGTGCTTTCATATTTTGCAATTTTATTTTTAGTTCTTTTTAGACCACTTCAAATGAAAAAAGTAAAGTCATGAAGATTAAGGAAAAAGAATTTGAAGAAATTATCCAGGAGCTAAAAGCCTTAGCTGCACAGTTAGGTGCTGAAGTAAGATTTGAAAAAGGAGATTTTAAAGGCGGCTACTGCCTTCTTAAAGAAAACAAAGTAATAGTTATAAATAAAATGGCTAACTTACAAAGAAAGGTTGTCATACTTTCTATGGCTTTAAAAGAGCTTGGTATTGACCAGCTTTACTTAACTCCCAAGTTAAGAGAAATTATAGACGAAATGGCTGAAATAAAATGAAAATTCTTGTCTTAAATGGACCAAATCTAAATTTACTCGGAGCCAGGGATAAAAATCATTACGGTAGTTTAACACTAAAAAAAATTGAAGCAAAGCTGTGTGGGGAATTTCCAAAGGTAAATTTTTCCTTCTTCCAATCAAACCTTGAAGGAGAGCTTATCAATCAAATACATGCTGCCGGAAAAAGCTTTAACGGATTGATTATAAATCCCGGCGGTTATGCGCATACATCGGTTGCTTTAAGAGATGCCTTGGCAGAATGCAAAATTCCAAAAGTTGAAGTACATTTATCTCACCTTGTTAATAGGGAAAGCTTCAGACAAAATTTAGTAACAGCTTCTGGTTGCGATGGTTATATCTCGGGATTTAAGGAATTCGGATATTTAGCTGCAGTATTTTTAATTAAAAAATTATCTGGAAACAGGGAGTAGAATTGATAAAAGCAGTTGTTTTTGACCTTGATAATACGCTGGTGGACTTTATGAAAATGAAACAGCGCGCAATAGAAGAAGCAATTCCTGCTATGATTGATTCAGGCTTATCAATCAGCTTTGAAGAAGCGGATAAAATTATTGACGACATCTACAAGGAGCAGGGAATTGAGTATCAACAAGTGTTTGACGTATTTCTTCAACGTGTACTAAAAAAAATTGATTACAAAATTCTTTCCGCCGGAATTGTTGCATACAGGAAAGCCCGTGAAGCCGCACTTATTCCTTATCCTCATGTTTATCCAACTTTGCACAAGCTGATGAAAATGGGAATACAGATGGGTATCTTATCCGATGCTCCCGTAAAAGAAGCTTGGCTTCGTTTGGCTTATCTAAATTTACACCATATTTTTGATGTGGTTGTAACCTTTGAGGATACCGGAGTAAGGAAGCCTAATGCAGCGCCTTTTCTG
>JAJYIL010000315.1 GCA_021790055.1 Bacteroidota bacterium | reverse complement strand
TCTGCATGGGATATTTTATACCAAGGCGCCATGCTTTGTCCCCCCAGTTTCCATAAGTATAACGCGAGCGGTATGTCTTAAATCCAAGTGGCGTAAGCTTTGATTCCAGGTCTTCAAAAGAATAGCCTTCACGCGCATGCTCGCTTATAAAGCTTTCTTCGCTCTCGCCATGTACGTCGCTTCCGCCGTATATTGACGGAGTGTTGATTAGTAAATATCCGCCCTTTTTAAGTGCATAATAAAAATTCCTGAAAACTTTTACATCGTCCGGAATATGTTCCATAACATCTACACACACAATTATATCAAACTGTTCCGAATAATTTATTTCTGTTAAATCCTCAACTCCGAATGTAAGGTTCTTAAATCCGCTCTTCTGAAAAAAATCTCTGCAGTCGTTTATCCATTTCTCTTTGACATCTACTGCACGGATTGTATTCGGTTTAAGATTCTTTGCCATAAAATATGAATACTGTCCGTAACCCGTCCCGGCATCCAGGATCGAGATGGTTTTGTCACCCAAAATCGCTCTTAAGTTTCTCAACTCCCTCCTAACGTACCACGAACGAAGGAACATTATGTCAAGAGTCTTGTAGAACAGCACTCTCAGGAACGGCAGCTTTCTTATTACCGAAGCAAATATATCTTTAATCGGATCGTAATACATCAGCTATTTGTTTACACTCATTTTGTTGGCAGAAAAATTTTTGTCATTCAATAATGTCCGATGGATGTTCATAATAGATTCGTAAACAGTCTCTGCTTTAATTTCTCCCATGCAGGTAACTTTAAAATCACAGCGCGGCTTGTAACAAATTAGGCAATCATGCTGTGGTATTATTTTAGCAATCCTGCCGTAGTCTTCAATCTCATTATATGATGTTGGACCGAACAAACAAATTACTTGCTTCTTTAGTGCAGTTGCTGCATGAAGCGCCATTGTATCTCCGGTTAAAACGATATCCGATAAATCAAGCAGTGCAAAAAATTCTCTAAGATTGTTTCCAGTTCCGGTATCAATAAGAAAAGGAAACTTATTTTTTAGAAAATCATTCCGCTCTTTTTCCTCGGGTCCCCCGTATAGTAATATGCCGGTATTTGATTGAGCTTTCATCATTTCAATAAGCTCGACGTACCTGTCAAGTCCCCACTGCTTATATTGCCATCTGTTGCCCGCACCGGTATTTAATCCCAGGATGATGTCAAACCGGTCAAGTCTATTTTCATTGTAAAATTTCTTTTTGAATTCTATTTCTTTTTCAGAAAGAATGAGCTGTATCTCGTCTCTTTTATAATCAAGCCTGCATATTTCATGAATAATTTGTTGGTAAGTTTTCTTGTTTTCTTTTTTGAACTGGTCGAAAGCGCCCATTTCAAGCCACTCTACAGCATCTTCGTTGACAGGTTGAATTTTACCAAACTCATCCAGGATGTAACCTTTTTTTTCTTTAGCCATAACAACTGAAGCTAGCGATGCGCTTACAGGCGATGCATCGGGGTGAATCAGCAAATCAAATTTTTCGACAAGTAGTCTCGGCAGCGTGCCATTGTCTTCAAAAATTAAAACCTCATCCACCAGTTTGTTATTCCTGAAAATCTCTTCCGCGTTCTTTCTTGTAACCCAGGTAATATAAGAAGCCGGATATTTTTCTTTTAGCGCTGGAAGAAGAGAAGTAGTTCTAAGTACGTCGCCTGTTGCGTCAAGCTTAATAATTAATATCTTATTTTGTACCGGTTCATAATAATTGCAGTCGCTGCAGATTATCTTTTCATTCTTACTATGAATGCACGGTTTGTTACCGGGAAAATATTTACAATCTGTTTTTAAGATCATTCTTCGGCTTCTTTAATTATTTTGTCGAAAAGCTCCGGCAAATTATTGAATGAATTTTTATTTACAAACCTGCGAATGTTTTCTTCAAAGTTTATATTATCCTTTGATTCATAAAACTTCTTTACTCCGTTTAGAATCTCTTCGGTAGAATCCGGTTTAATAATAAATCCCGTCTTGTTCTGCTCAACAAACTCAGCCAGACCGCCGACATCCGTTACAAGCACCGGTTTCAAAAATCCGTAAGCTACGTTTAATATTCCGCTCTGTGTAGCACTTCTATACGGCAGTACTACTAAATCTGCCGGAATGAAATATCTATTTACTTCTTCATTAGGAATAAATTTACTTATAACCTTTACGTACTTTTCAAGACCTTTTGAATTTATAATGTCAAGATAAGATTTTTCTTCCTCATAAAATTCACCTACAACAAGCAGTCTCAAAGATTTGTTATACTCAATCAACTGCGGCATAGCATTTAACAAGATGTCCAATCCTTTATACTTCCTAACGTAGCCAAAGAACAAAAGTATCTTGTCACTCTCTTCAAATCCCAGATCTTTCTTAATTGAATTTATCTGCTTCCCTTCTTCGGGATTATAGCAATCGTAAACAGGCAGCTCCGATTTATAAATTTTTTTCTTTGTGGAAATCCAGCCGAGGTCCTTCTCAACTTTATCAGACAAGGCTAAAAACATAGAAGCATTCTTTAGACCAAGCTTTGTCAGTACCTTATCAATTAAATGCGATTCATGTGAAATAACATTTTCAGTTATAAATAAAATCCTGCCTTTATACTTTTTCTTTATAAGAAAAGAAATAGTAAAATGACAAAACGAAAAAAACGGATGCCACCAATCGAATACAATAATATCTGCATCTTCCTTTATTAACCGGCTTGCCGTCTTAATCCAATTGAATGGAGAAATTGAATTAACAATCCTTTCGCTTGGAGCCTTTTTAATGGCGCTTCCGCTATTGTCGTATTGCGTAGTCCCGGGAAAAAGGAAAGATGGGTAAAGCAGTTTGTAATTGAATAACTTTACATGAAATTCTTCTTTTAAAATATCATATACGTATGAAACGAATAAAGAATTTCCTCCTCTATAAGGATATGCCGGACCTATAATAATTATTTTCTTCTTAGGATCGGACATAAAGATTCAATTTCTAATTATTAAGCTAATGTCGTTCATGTCTTCAAGTTGATGAGCAAATAAATAGGAAAAAATTTCTGTGGTAACGCAAATGAAAGTCAGGCACTCAGCCTTTATCCTTAATTATGTATTCCTCTTCATTCAGCGAGCTTTTAACCAGCATCTCTCCCAGCAGCCCAACGCTAAACAACTGAACACCGACTATAATTAACAGCATACCGAGGAACAGCATCGGTCGGTTGCTTAACGGCTTGCCGTTAATCCAATCTATGGTCAAGTATCCGTTTACAAGTAATCCTATTATAAATGACAATGCGCCAAAGAAGCCGAAGAAGTGCATAGGGCGCTTTATATACCGGGTTGAAAAGATGACTGTAATTAAATCAATAAATCCTTTGAAGAACCTGGAGATACCAAACTTAGTTTTCCCGTATCTTCTCTGATGATGGGTAACTACTATTTCGGAAACCGAATATCCTTCCCAGTCCGCAAGCACGGGCATGTAACGGTGAAGCTCGCCGTAAACCCTGATATTATCTGTTACCTCTCTACGGTAAGCTTTTAATCCACAATTAAAGTCATGAAGCTTTATACCGCTCATAAGTCTTGTTACAAAATTGAAAAATTTTGAAGATTGTTTTTTAATGAACGGGTCGTGGCGCTTTTTCTTCCAGCCTGAAACGAGGTCGAAACCTTCGCCCAGCTTTTTAATAAGATTGGGGATTTCGTTAGGATCATCCTGAAGGTCGGCATCCATTGTAACAACAACATCGCCAGTAACATTCCTGAACCCGGTTTGCAGTGCGGCAGACTTGCCGTAATTTTTACGGAAGCTTACATAACGGAATCTCCTATCCTGCCTGCAAACATCTTTAATAATTTTTAAAGAACCGTCTGTGCTGCCGTCGTCTACAAAGACAACCTCGAAGCTTATATCAATTTGCTTTAGTGCCTTTCTAATCTCATTTGTAAGAGGGTTAAGGGATTCCTCTTCATTAAAGAGCGGGATTACAATAGACAGCTTCTTGAATTGAGCTTTTTCCTGCTGCTGGCTTTGCCTGAAAAACTTTCTCCTCCTTTGATAATAAGGCTTACGGTGAAAATTCTTTCCCTGCTTATCTTCGGGTGCTTTGTCTTGCCTTTCAACTTGTCCCCCGACATCGCCGGTATTAATATTCGTATTCTCGTCCAATAATTTGTCCATTCTTTTATAATTTGAATTGAAAATTAATCCAATAATCCCATAAAAACAATTTAGTTATTATTTTTGGAGTTAATTTATCAACAAACAATTGTTAATTAGAATGAACCGGGAACAGAAACATTTAGAGTTAAACAAAAAGAAGTGGGACAAATGGTCAAGCTCACTGGACAGTGAAGGCTGGAAGTACAAGTTTTTAAGGCAATCCCAACAAGAGGTAATTTTATTGCTGGAGCTTAGGGAAGATATTTGCTTTCTTGATGCCGGCTGCGGAACAGGTTGGGCTGTCGGTCAGGTTAGCAAAGCGCTCAATGGAAAAGGCACACTTTACGGCGTCGATCTTTCCGAAAAGATGATTGAGAAAGCCAAAGAGAATTTCGGCGAAAATAAGAACATCCATTTTATCAAAGCGAATGCGGAATCAATTCCTTTAGAGGATAATTTCTTCGATATCATAATCTGCACAAATTCTTTTCATTACTATCTCCACCCGGATAAGGCATTGAAAGAATTTCATAGGCTTCTTAAAATAGGCGGAAAGCTTTACATTCTAGACCCGACTGCCGACATCCTTTTCTTAAATATT
>JAJYIL010000314.1 GCA_021790055.1 Bacteroidota bacterium | reverse complement strand
AATGTTTCATAGATTTACAATTTTCTAAAGTATTATACTTCTTGTTAATTTTTAATAATTCAATAGAACAAATTATTAGTTAAATATCAAGTTTTCTTGAGCCCATCCATTTTACAATTTCCGGATCTCGATGATCAAAAAATAAGCTTCTCTTAGTGTCGAGCGATACCAATGCGTTCATATCTTCATTACTTAGTTCAAAATCGAAAATGTTAAAATTCTCAATCATCCGTTCTTTGCGAACTGATTTAGGAATCACTATTACTCCACTTTGTGTAAGCCATCTAAGTATTACCTGAGCAACAGATTTTTTGTATTTCTCCGACAAAGAAACCAAGAGTTCATTACTGAATATGTTATTTTTTCCTTCGGCAAATGGTCCCCATGATTCTATCTGCACGTTATTTTCTTTTAGAAATTTTTGAGTTTCAATTTGTTGATTAAAAGGATGAGTTTCAATTTGATTTACTGCGGGAACAATTTCATTAAAAGTTATTATGTCCATTACACGGTCCGGATGAAAGTTGCTAACACCAATTGCCCTAACCTTCCCATTCTTATATAATTCTTCCATTGCCCGCCATGAACCATGAACGTCACCATAAGGTTGGTGAATTAAGTATAAGTCCAAATATTCCAATTGAAGTTTGTTTAATGATTCTTCAAAAGCTCTTTTAGTTTTCTCATAACCGGTATCCTGAACCCAAAGCTTGGTGGTGATAAACAATTCTTTCCTATCTACGCCACTTTTTTTAATTGCTTCACCAACGGCTGCTTCATTCATATAGGAAGCTGCTGTATCGATCAAGCGATAACCAACATTAATAGCATTGAGAACACTTTTCTCACATTCTTTAACATCGGCAATTTGAAAAACGCCAAATCCAAGAATTGGCATTTCAACACCATTATTTAATTTGATTGTTTGCATAATATTTCTTTTACTTTATTTGAAATTAAGATATTGTTCATCGCTAACCTTATCCATCCAGTAAACTGCTTTGCCATCAAGATATTCTTGAATGGCAATATGTGTCATGGCTGTATTTGGTGAAGCGCCATGCCAATGTTTTTCACCAGGAGGAAACCAAACCACGTCACCGGGATAGATTTTTTCGATAGTCCCGCCTTCACGTTGCACTAATCCACAGCCGGAAGTTACAATTAAAGTTTGACCAAGTGGATGTGTATGCCATGCAGTACGTGCGCCGGGTTCGAATGTAACATTTGCACCGGCTGCACGTGCAGGAGCTTCAGTTTGAAATAATGGATCTATTCGTACTGTACCGGTAAACCATTCTTCCGGTCCTTTGCTTGACTGCTGTGTTCCTATTCTTTTAATTTCCATTTTTATTTCCTCAACGCTAATTAATTTTTCAACGAAGTCATATCAATTACAAAACGGTATTTGACGTCATTTTTTTCTAGTCTTTCAAACGCCTTATTTACTTCCTGCATTTTAATTATTTCTACTTCTGCAGTTATGTTGTGCGTAGAACAGAAATCCAGCATTTCCTGGGTTTCTGCTATACCTCCAATGTTGGAGCCGGATAAACTTCTTCTTCCAGATACAACGCTAAAGGCGTCTACTTCAAGCGGCTCCGGCGGCAATCCAACCAGCACAACACTTCCATCATGCCTTAACAAATTAAGATAAGTATTTACATCATGTTTAGCAGAAACCGTGTCAATTATAAAATGCAATTTGCGGGAATATTTTTTCATCTGCTCTTTATTTGTGGACAAGACAGCTTCATCGGCTCCTAATCGTTTTGCATCTTCTACTTTTAAAGGAGAAGTTGTAAATACAATTACCTCAGCGCCCATCGCTTTGGCAATTTTAATAGCTACATGTCCCAAACCTCCAATACCAAGTACGCCGACCTTTTTACCAGGTCCCGCTTGCCAATGCTTTAACGGAGAGTAGACGGTAATACCGGCGCAAAGCAAAGGCGCAGCCGCAGGTAGATTTTCAAATTCAGGCATATGAAGCATATACCTTTCATCGCAAACATAACTCTCGGAAAAACCACCGAAGGTCATTCCGCCCGATATTTTATCTGGCGAATTAAATGACCAAGTTACATCTTCATCACAAAACTGTTCAAGATCATCTTCGCAGTATTCACACTTGCCGCATGAATCAACAATACAGCCAATAGCTGCAAGTTCACCAACTTTGAATTTAGTAACATGTCCGCCAACTTTAGTTACTCTACCGACTATCTCATGACCGGGAACAATCGGATATGTTGTTCCGCTCCAGTCATTTTTCACAGAGTGTAAATCAGAATGGCAAATACCACAGTAAAGAATTTCCAATTCCACATCATGAGGTAGCAATTCTCTTCTCTTAATATTAATTGAATGCAATGGTTTGTCTTTAGCTTCTGTTCCGTATGCTTTAATATTTTTAGTTTCCATTTTATTTCCCTTAATTATAAATTATCATAGTCCAGTTCTTTTTTCTAATTCTTCCGGATACCGGTCGCCAACCAACTTTATTTTTTCAAGCGCAGAATTAATTTGATTTAGATCTTCTGAAGTCAAAGTAATATCTGCCGCGCCAATGTTTTCTTCAAGGCGGTGCAGTTTTGTTGTTCCCGGAATCGGAACTATCCACGGCTTTTGAGCAAGAAGCCAGGCTAATGCAATCTGCGCCGATGTTGCTTTTTTCTGTTCTGCTATTTTGTCGAGCAACTCAATTAATCCCCTGTTTGCTTTTCTATTCTCTTCAGTAAAGCGCGGGACAATGTTTCTGAAATCTGTTTTATCAAATTTCGTATTCTCATCAATCTTTCCTGTTAAGAACCCTTTGCCGAGCGGACTGAACGGAACTAATCCGATTCCGAGTTCTTCAAGTGCTGGGATAACTTCTTCTTCAGGCCTTCTCCACCAAAGTGAATATTCGCTCTGTAGAGCAGTTACCGGTTGAACTGCATGTGCCTTGCGGATTGTTTTAACACCGGCTTCGGAAAGACCGAAGTGTTTTACTTTACCTTCCTTTATTAAATCCTTTACTGTTCCGGCAACATCTTCAATCGGTACGTTTGTATCAACCCGGTGCTGATAGAAAAGATCAATTCTATCAGTCTTAAGTCTTTTTAATGAAGCTTCGGCAACCTCTCTTATATGTTCCGGGCGGCTGTCCTGTCCAATCATCTTTCCATCTGAGCTAAATTTAAAACCGAATTTAGTTGCAATAACTACATGCTCACGAAATGGAGCTAAAGCTTCGCCGATAAGCTCTTCATTTACAAACGGACCATAAGCTTCTGCTGTATCGAAGAATGTTACTCCAAGTTCTACTGACTTTCTAATCAGCGAGATCATTTCCTTCTTCTCAGGATACGGTGGGAAGGCAAAGCTCATTCCCATGCAGCCTAATCCAACGGCTGAAACTTCCAGGTCACTTTTACCAAGTTTACGCGTTTGCATTGTCTATCCTTTCAAATATTTAATTTTCTTAGCTTGACTTTAAGCCTACGCAAAATTAACATTGCTAAAATAGAATACTTGTGTTAGCGGGACTTATACAAAAGGCTGGAATACGGATACATATTTCTTGGTTATCTAAATTCATTAAATGAATAACTCACCTTACGCAAATTCCTACACCTGGATCAGTGAAATATTTGAATAATGGAGTAAGCAAGTTAATTCTTAGCCGGAAGCTGATCTCTGGAGGACAATATTCAATTACTCCTTTATTCCAAGGGTTGCGTAACATGAATGAATAATTAATTCCCGGTTATTCTGGTGGGTTTCAATAAGACGAGACACCCGATGAACTATATTTGTATACAAGGCGGTTGAGTAACCTCCGATTCATTGGTGGCGTATCGAAGCAGCCCGGAATACCCCGATAGAATATCTGCGGCGTATAAAGATTGAAGCCCCCAAAGAATAATTCTGAATCAACCGGAAAATTGCTGTTTAATACAATCGCAATAAAATTTATTAAGATTTATGATAAATGGTTTTTACACTATGGACAATTTATTTAATTTTATAATGTAATAAATCCAACGCCATAATGAGCAGTGAAACCAAAATATTATTTAAGTCCGATCTTTTCACCATTACAGACTTCAAATGCAAGTGCAACCTTAAAGGAACTTCCGGAGTCGAGTACCGTTCTAATTTTTCAATGAGCTATATAAGAAAGGGAAATTTCCTTTTTAATGTCTTTAATGACTCTCTTGATTCATTCAACGGAAGAATATTGTTAAGCAAGCCGGGCTTTGAGCATACAGTCACTCATTTTGACGGTATGCCGGATGAATGTACAATATTCAGCTTTTCAAATGGTTTTTACGAAACTGTAAAATCAGAATTCGCAGAACTTCAAAAAATATTTTTTAATAATAACGACGTTCAATCCCTATTGGTACAAACCGATGCAGGAATTGAGCATCTTCATTTTAATATTCTTAAAAATATTCTCGCGGGCAATGCTTCGCGCTTATTGATTGAATCCTTTGTACTTGAAATTCTTTACTCATGCTTTAAAATAATTTATAATGTAAAAAGAACAGAAGCATTATCTTTGAAGGTTAAAAGAAACCACCTCCCGACTATCGAAAAAGCAAAACAATATATAAGCGAAAACTTCGACAATGATATTTCGTTATCAAATCTGGCAGAAAATAGCTATGTAAGCCCGTTCCATTTCAGCCGGCTATTTAAATCTTTCACTTCTTTTTCACCTCATCAATTTCTTGTTGATACCAGGTTAAAGCATGCCGAGCTTTTACTTAAAACAACTGGCAAGCCGA
>JAJYIL010000313.1 GCA_021790055.1 Bacteroidota bacterium | reverse complement strand
CGATCTCTTTTTAGCTCCGCAAGGAGAAGAGAGAATAGGCGACGTCTCAAACGTAGTCTTCAGCAACGGATGGATTAAAAAGGATAACGGCGAGGTTTTGATTTATTATGCCTCTTCCGATACGAGAATGCATGTTGCTGTCTCAACTGTCGATAAGCTTCTTGATTACGTTCTTAACACCCCTCCGGACGGCTTAAGAAGCGCCGAGAGCGTTAAGCAGAGAAATCAATTAATTTCCAAGAACTTGAATGTCATGAAGCATTTTAAATAAGTTGTATTTTATTAACTGGCTGGAGTTGTGGAGTATTGGATTCCAGCATTTATAAATCTAAGAATTTATCTCTTAGAATTTGCATATACTTTTGGTTGCAATAATGGAATAGACATTTTAGAGCTATTCCAATACGCCATTACTCCTTAACATAAGATCAAAAAAATACTTTGATATTATTAGATTGAGTAGTACAAATAAATAAAACGAGCTTTCTTCATATAGCTGCTCCTTTAATGCTATGCATGCTTCTCCATTATGATGCATAGCATTTTTTATTTTAAATAAGCTCGGCTATTCCATAGTTCCGGTGAGTAAAATATCTTTTGAAGGTTTGGATGCGCCAATCGCAGATTCTTTGCTTACTAAAAAAACTGTCTTCCCTCTGTTGTTAAGTTCAGGAAGCATGAAAGGATAAAATTCTTTTTTGCTCGACGACTTAACTTCACTAAGCATGACAAACTTCTTGTCAATAATAATCCAAAGCGTGTATATTTCATTCCCCGGAAGCATTGGCATGTTTGTAAGCTGCAAATATCCTTTACTGGTTTCAAGGCTTATAATCAGCTTGCCGTAACTATCTTTTCCAAGGCTAGTAGCGGAAAGGTTTACGATATGAACGTCCTTCGATTGAAGCATGCTTTGAATTTGCTGATTGTCTGCAAGCTTTGAAGTTAAATCTTTTAGCTGGTTGTCGAGCTTTTCTATTCCAGTTTTGTAAGAATTTACTTCCGAAGAAATTTTAGCATAAAAATAAATTACTCCGCAAGCAACAATTAAGAACAATATAAGCGAAAAGACTATTCCGCCTTGAATCTTTTTCTTTTCTTTCCCGGAATTAGCATATACAGGTTCCGGTTTTAAATCAATTCCGTGAAGCTGGTAAGTTTTTTTCTCCCTTGGCTCAGGCTCTGTTTTTATATCTTCCCCGGTAATTCCGCCGGTATCAATTTCAGTATGTTCGCCGGTAAATAAATTATGTCTTATTTCATTTGACGAACCCGTTTCACCTGCTCCTTCCCAAATTTCTTCATCTGCCTGAGGAATTCTTTCCTTGGTTATTACAGGCTCAAAATCTTTTTCGCCAAGTTGAGGTGACGCTTCCGCACCGGTGTCAATTTCGGAAAGCTGTCTATATCCGCTCTCTCTCGATTCGTCTTCTTTAATCCGAATTCTTGTCTTGTTGAATAGGCTTGCCAGCTTTTCTTCTTTAGCCGATTTAGCCTGCCCGCTGATTGGCAGAATTGGATTCGATTCCGGTATCTTATCTTCTTTAACTGCCTCCCTGGCTTTGCCTTCAACGGCTTTTATGCGCTTTTCATTTCTTAATTGGTAAAGCTTCCTTGCAACTTTATCCTTAAGCTCAATACTCGGTGTTTCAATATTTAATATTGAAGGAAGTAAGGCAGCCAGGTTTTGATATTCACCAAGTTCCTCCCAGAAAAAGTCTTCGCCTGTATCTAAAAATTCATTTAGAATGTTTAAGTCTTTTGGATCAAGACATCCTAATGCGTAAGCGTGCAAAAAATCATAATATTGATTCTCAGTCGACATCGCTTTCGCCTTTTATTAGATGGTCTCTCAAATTGCTCAGCGCAATTTTAATTTTAGACTTAACAGTCGGAAGCGGGATGTTAAGCTTTTCGGCAATTTCTTTCTGTGTTAATCCTTCATAGTATGCGAGATAAATTACATACTGCTGCGCGTCTGTAAGTTTGTTTAATGCAGTTTCCACATTGCTTTTTATGTGGAGAGCGGTTTTAATGTCGAGTTGATCTATGGCAGACGAAAGTCTGGGCAGTATAAATTTATTTTCAAATGAGTCGTCATACAGCTTAAGTTCACTGCCCGGTTTTGAGCGCCTAAGGTAATCGACAGCCTTGTTGCGTGTAAGCGTAATAATCCACGCATAAACGTCGCCTGTGCCGAAGTTGAACCGGTTAGCCTTCCTCCAGATAATCACAAAAACGTCGCTAAGCACTTCTTCGGCAGCCGATTCGTCTGTAACAATTTTTTTAATCAAGGTATAAAGGATAGGAGAATAACGGTTGTAAAGCGCTTCAAGTGCTTTCGAATCGTAGGCTACTACACGCTGCATCAACTCGATATCTGTTGAAGGTATGTTTAATGCCAAAGTAACCGGCTCATTTATTGTCTGTGAAATTCATTGCAAAAGTAAATCTAACTGATGTAAAATGCAATTTCCTAAAAGTCTGTTGTTTGATGATACTTCTTAGCGCTTTCTGCGTTTCCTTTGCGCGCTTTGCGAGAAGAAGTTCATACAGCGACTGTTGAGTCCACGCAAAGTACGCTGAGAAGAAATTAATGACGCCCAATGTTTCCAAAACATTGAGTGCCTTACTTAAGAATATTTATTATTTTGTTGGTGTATCCGGAGTATCCGTCGGCGGCGGTGTTCCGCCTCCATCGGTAGAAAGCGTGAAGAGCTTCCTGGTTACAGCATCATCTGCAAAGATTGTCTTGCCGTCTCTGCAAATGTCCGAAATCATGTTCCACGGTTTGTTAAGAATATTTATCCTATCTGCCGTGGATACGTTTCTTGTTTTTTTCTTGGATTCCTGATCTACATCCAGCGAGCTTAAGCGATCTGCAAGCGTATTAATTTCCTCAATCTGTTCCATAGTATATTTTTTTTCAATCAGCTCACTGGAATATTTTTTAGCCTTTGCATAAAGGTTTTTCATAAAGCGTGCAAGCTTTGGCTGGTTATTCCTAACCTTATCAAATTCGCTCTCACCAAACTCATTCCGGACGGCAATGTTGTCGCCGAATGCCTTAATAACGAAGTGCATAGTTAAATGGAAACACTCTTTACTCTGCTCCATGGTTTGGTTTAATGATTCGGTTATCCCGGCTTGAACAGAACGCACGCTTGCATCCGGCTCTACTTCTTCGGCAGCAGTAATTGCCAGTTGAACATTATCGGCGTATGGATCGGCATAGTCAGGGTCGAATGCTATAAACTTGTCCTTGCGGGCAATAAAATAACCCAGCTTAGTTTTGCAGCGTGTTATTGCCTCGCCGTCCGAACATTGATAATGCCTTTTGGGCTCTTCATCTTGCATTATATTTATCTCCTATTTTTAGTTAATAATAAAGTTATTATAGTTGTAACCAAAAATCACAAAATTCCTAATTGCCGACTTATAGTTGATACATATTTACATTTAGTTGATGTTTCCCAGTCTCCAGTTAATGTTTTTCCGTTTCCAGTTGATATTTTCCGGGCTTCAGTTGATACTTTTCTGACCCCAGTGAATACCTGTCGAACTCCAGTTGATGCTTTACTCTTTCCAGTTAATACTTGCCGGTCTCCAATTAATGTTCGCCGGTTTCCAGTTAATATCTGCCGGGTTGCGGTTGATACCTGCCGGATTTCAGTCGATATTCGATAGATTCCAGTTAATATCTGCCATGGTTTAGCTGAATATTTACGGATTGAAAAGTATCTGCTAAAATCAATTATAGATATAAAAATTCTTTTTAAATAATTAAATGAAGAGAGTAAAGGATTAACTAAACAAGAAAAGCAGTCCGCCGGAACAAAACCGGCAGTAGAATCAGACTGAATTAAAACCGCAGAGCCCCGAAAACTTTCTATTTAAGATATTTTCAATTTAGAGTGCAACCGAAATTGGGAATCTTAATACTTAAATTCCCCGGCAAAAAGGTTAAATATCAGAACTAATAAAAAACAATGGTTAAGCTGGTTAACAAATTAGACAAATTGGTTACAATTATCAACAATTTTTTACAAATAATCATTAATTTTCATTTTAGTAGATAATAAAAATTAATAAATTACATATCATATAATTGAATTATAAAATAACTGAAGTTACACAGTTGTTCGACAGTTGCACTGTCGAGCAAAACTCTGTTAAGAGTTGCACTCTGAAAACGATATGAATACTATTAATATTGCAGTATAACTGCATTCAGAATTGCGTCTGACAGTGCAACTGTCAGACAACATTATTACTTTGCGTAACTGTAGTTAAATAAGAAGATTTTAGAATTATTATAGAGGTTATTATGAATAATTTTATAAAGCCATTGTTATTAATTCTTAGATCAATTAAAAAAAACATTGATTATAAAATTACTTGTACTATTTTAATTTTTCCTATCTTAAGTTCCTGCGAATTGGTCGAGACCTCAACAGGATTAACCGGACAATATAATCCGCCACCCGCAGCCGTTACAATCTATAAAATTTATTCAATAAATGAAGATGGAGGCGGATTAAAATTATTATCATTAGGCAGTAATGCATCTTTTTCATCTGATGGATCTAAAATTTATTACTGGTCTACAAACAGTACGGTTTATTCTATTGATCTAAATGGACAAAGTGAACAGCAAATACTTACGCCTAATACAATTGATTATTCAGTTTCAGAAGATGGAAATAAGATTGTCTTCAGCTCCGGCAATTATCCTAATGCGCCAAACATATATACTGAAAACAGTAACGGAACAAATAT
>JAJYIL010000312.1 GCA_021790055.1 Bacteroidota bacterium | reverse complement strand
TTTCTTCCAGGGAAAAAACAGCCTCCCCGGCAGACGCTTCTTCCATTGGAATTATTAAGCTAAATTCAGTTCCTTTTCCAAGCTCGCTTTTTATATCAATTTTCCATTTGTGCAGATCGACCAATTCTTTTACTAAAGCCAAGCCAATCCCTGATCCGCCGAATGCGCGGCGTGATGAATCATCTACTTGGTAAAAGCGGTTGAAGATTTTACCTAATTGATCTTCCGGTATTCCTATTCCCGTATCGGTAATTTTTATTTCTGCCTGCCGCTTTGTTTTGTCTAAGTCAACTAAAACCGAAACTATTCCGCCTTCGCCGGTAAACTTAAAAGCATTAGAGAGAAGATTATTAATTATCTTTTCAAATTTATCACGGTCAATCAGTGCGCTTCCGGCAATCGTTTCTTCAGTGCCGTCATATATCAACTTAATATTTTTTTGAGATGCAAGTGATTCAAAAGCTGAAACTATTCCCCGCAGCAGTGCTATTATATTTTCTTGTTTGGCATTTAACGGAATAGATGCAGCCTCAAGCTGCGAAAGCTCCAGAAGCTGATCAATTAATTCCTGAAGCTTCTCGGTATTTCGCTGAATCATTTGTAATTGCCCGGTCCCGTTTTGACCTTCCTTTTGTTTTGTTTGATTTTTTAACAATTGCTCAACCGGACCTTTAATTAACATTAGTGGAGTACGGAATTCATGCGAAAGGTTTGCAAAAAATCTGGATTTCAGTACCTCAAGTTCCTGAAGTTTCTTTGCTTCAAATTCCCGCATTTTAAGTTCATGACGAAGTTCAGCACGGTTATTCTGGAATTTTCTTATAGTGAACATGCCCGATGCAATAAGTAAAATGTATAAAGCGTAAGCCCAGCCGGTCTTCCACCACGGCGGATCAATTATAACTCTTAATGATGCTTCATTCTTACTCCAAATTCCATCGTTGTTGGTTGCCTTAACCTTAAAAGTATAAGTTCCCGGATCCAGGTTTATGTAAGTTGCAAACCGCCTTGTGCCGCAGTAAACCCAGTCCTTGTCAAAGCCTTCCAGCATATAAGTATATTGGTTTTTCCAGGGCTGTGTAAAGCTTAATGAGGCAAATTCAAATGATATGTCATAATCTTTGTACGATAATTCTACTTCCTTTAATTCGGAGAAAGGTTTATCAAATTTCACTTCCTGGTTGAATTTTTTAAACGAAGTCAGTATCACCGGCGGTTCATAAAAATTATTGTTAATATTATCCGGTTGGAATACATTAAACCCGTTCATTCCGCCGAAATACAACGTTCCGTTCTTATCTTTATAACATGCATTATGGTTAAATTCATTTCCCTGCAGTCCGTCTTTAATTGAATAATTCTTAAATACGCCTGTCTTCGGATTAAACTTTGACAGCCCGTTATTTGTACTTAGCCAGAGACAGCCGCTGTTATCGGCAATTATATCGTGAATATAATTGTTCGGAAGTCCATCTTCCTTAGTATAATGTTTAAACAGACCTTTTGCTTTATCGAACATGCTTAAACCGTTATCAGTTCCAATCCAAATTACTTCGCCGCTTGTAACCGCTGAATTTACCGGATTAGAATTATCTTCATAAACTGCAATAATATTATTACTGCAAATTGAATTTGCGGAACTCTGGTTATACTTGTAATGTGTAATGATTCCGGTTTTAGGATCAAGCTTGTTAACTCCGCCTGTGGAAGTACCAATCCATAAAATACCTGATCTATCAAGTTGAAGGCATTGAATATTATTATCTGAAATCGAATTTGAAGTTGCCGGGTCATGTGTGTAATGAGTAAATACTTTCCTTTTTATAATAAGTTTATTTAGCCCCTTATCTGTTCCAATCCACAATACACTGTCGCCGTCTTCAAGAATAGAAGTAACAACATCTGAATTTAAGCAATGCGGATCGCCGGCGGTGTTTACACAAAAGTGAAAGAATTTATTCGTCTTTAAATCGTATTCATTAAGTCCGCCGAAGTAGGTTCCCACCCAAACTTTTTCCGAGTGCCCGGTGCTTATTGCAAGTATTGTATTATTTGAAAGACTGTTCTTACCGGCGGGGTTATGAATATAATTAATAAATTTTCCCGTGCGCTTATCCAGCTTATTTAAACCGCCTATATCGGTGCCGATCCATAAGTTTCCCTGCTTATCCATGCTTATGCTTGAAACATAATTATCACTTAAGCTGCCCGGTATATTAGGATAATGTTTATAATGAATAAATGCTTCCTGATTAAGGTTTAATTTATTTACGCCTCCTCCGAAAGTACCAAGCCAAAGATTTCCTTCTCTATCTTCACACACGGAATAATGCTCGTTGCTGCTTAGACTGTTGTAATCTTCCTCCTTATGGTAATAACGGATAAATGAACCTGCCTGTCCGGTGTGCTGGTTTGTCTTTCTATTAAATTTATTTAGCCCCTCCAATGTCCCGACCCAAATATCCCCATTGCTGTCCTCCAGGATGTAGCGGATATTATTATTGCTTATGCTATTCGGATCAGCCGGGTTATTCCTAAAGTATCTTACTTCATTATTCCTTTTATTAAACCGGATTAATCCATTCGATAATGTACCGAGCCACAGAATACCTTCTCTGTCTTCATAAATAGTTACAACGCCGGGAAAATAATTAATAAATTTCTCCCGCTTTGAATCGAACCTGCATAAGCCGGCAATAGTGGCAACCCACACTATGTTTTCGCTGTCAATAAAAATCTTCTTGATATAGTTATTGTTTAAGCTGTTTTTATTTTTAGGTTCATGCCTGAATGTTCTGTATTTATTATTTACCGGGTTAAACTCATTCAAGCCTTTATCGGTGCCTATCCACAGATGCCCGTTCTTATCTTCACAAATAGAATTTATCCTGTTGCTTAGAATGTTATCCGTATTATTTATATAATTTGAAAGACAGGAAAACTTCTCGGTCTTATAATCATATTTATTTATACCGCCCTTAGAAGTGCCTATCCATAAGTTGCCTTTTCTGTCGGCATACATACACTCGACGGCGTTATCTGATAAGGAAGATGCCTCTGCGGGATTATGCCTGTAAATAACCAAATCATAACCGTTATAACGGTTCAATCCGTCTTTCGTTCCAAACCACAGATAACCTCTGCTGTCCTGGACAATAGATTTTACCACGCTTTGAGAAAGACCTCGCTCAACGGAAAGATGTTCAAATCTCAAACCCTTGCTTTGAGAATAAGAGCAATTATTGAAACCGATTAAAGAAAGGAATAAAATGTTAACAAGAATTATTTTTTTCTTGAAGCATATTTCACCGCTTTTATTCATGATCTCACCAATTCACTTTCCCCTAAACTACAAAATTTATTAAAAAGATAAAACTTTTTATTTATATCTTTATCAAACTTCCCGGCATACTTGATTAACTATCGAGAGACAATCTATTGGTCACCATATTGCAAGTGATGATTAGCTATTGCCGATTGACAAAGACACTTACAACTAAACGCTTACTACTCACAACCAACCTGCCGCCGCCTGTTTTCAAACTGCAAACTTCCAAAACCGGTTTACTTTTGATTTCAATCAATTTCCTCCTTACTTCAACCTGCCGGGCGATGGTTCCAATCGTCCAGGCGATGATTCCAACTAATCGGACGATAGCTCCAACCAACTGGGCGATGATTACAACTAACTGGGCAATAGCTCCAATCGTCCAGGCGATGCCTTCAACTATCCGTGCGTTTACTCCAACCTGCAAGGCAACGGTATAAACTGACAGGGCGATTATACCAGCCGGTCGGGCGGCAGCTCCAACTTTCAGAGCGTTATTATTATTTCTCCGGCACGCCGCATTATATCAAGAGAACATCAGCTTCAACCAGCCGGGCGATAGCATTGACATTTAAGTCGATGCCGTTAATGCTTCGCGCGATTATTCCATTTCTCTTAAAGATGACATCTTTAGGAAAAGATGTCATCTTTACTCTTTCCCAATACGGATCGCAGAATCTGCTTTGCTTATTTGTAATAGACCTGCACGCCAGTTATAATTATATTCAATTTCACAATTCTCTAGCGCCGTACTTCTCAAAAAACTTTGAGTGCTTTGGATTTGTATTTAGGTCGTTAAGAATTTCCTTTTGTTTATCCGTATGGTAAAGGTTACTTGCCGATGGCGTCTCCTCTTCTTTCTTTTCATTGTTCTGTCTGCTGCTTTCCCCGTCTTTATCTTCAATGATGCTCTCTTAACAATATAATTTATTATCAGATATTAATTTCATCTATTGAAGAAATTATTTCAACAGGTTATGTAAGTGTTCAAAAGTCTGCAAGT
This sequence comes from Bacteroidota bacterium, assembly GCA_021790055.1. Classification (GTDB taxonomy): domain Bacteria; phylum Bacteroidota; class Ignavibacteria; order Ignavibacteriales; family Ignavibacteriaceae; genus FEN-1297. The sequence goes on along the minus strand of JAJYIL010000312.1, from coordinate 453 downwards.
ATTTTCATCATTGCTTTTCTATTCTTATATAGAATTCGAAAATTAGTAACAATCACCTTTACTTTTTCATTTCCTCCTTTAATCTTTTTCATTTTTTTAAGATACTCTACAATTTCTTTGTAGATACTTTCCCCGGCATTCTTAGCGAGAGCCTTTATTCCTTCCTCAAATAATCTTATTACCTCATCAGGATAATCCTCTGTTAAATGCCCGGCATATTCATTTATAAATCTTATATGTGAAGAATTAATCTGCATCAGTTTCAAAAGCCTTTCTTTGTAATTCTCTTCAATAAATATATCTGCTACCGTCCCCGCTGAAGAATAATTGCCGGATTGGTTTGCACCCTTAAGTTTATTGAGTATACTTTCACAAATCTTAGCCCACTCTCCGGGATTATAAGTAGACTTTAGACTTCTATAATACTTCATGTCATGATGATGTTCGAAGAAA
>JAJYIL010000311.1 GCA_021790055.1 Bacteroidota bacterium | reverse complement strand
AATTTAAGATGGTTTATTTTTAGATGCTTATTAATAATTAGACTCAACAATTAATTATCTGAATGAGAATAGAAGAAGTTTTTGATCGGTATTTACAAAATGATCATTCTGCGTTGTTTTATACCCCGCCGATTTATAAAAACAGTTATTCTTATTTGTTTATTGAGCCTGCGGAAATTATTTCGGCACAGAACAAAGAAGAGCTATTCAGATCATTTGATTTCATTCAACAGCAAATTAAAATGGGAAGAGTTGGCTATGGATTCTTAACTTACGAAGCCGGTTATCTCTTTGAGAAGAAGCTTTGGGGACATATAGAACAAGACGATTCAACAATTTTACAATTTTGTTTTTTCGACAAAGAAAACATAAAAATATTCAAATCAATTGAATTAGACTTTTCGGAAAAAAGCATCAATAAAAATTACAGCATTTTCTCTTTTTATCTAAACAAAAGCAAAGAGAAGTTCATAAACGATATTGGACAAATAAAAGAGTACATATCAGCAGGCGAAACATACCAGGTTAACTACACGGTCAAGGGCAGGTTCCAATTTTCAGGTGGCTTTTTAAATCTATTTAAAACATTAGTATTTAATCAATCCGCAAAATATACCGCCTTAATAAACAATGGTGCCGAGGTCATAATTTCTTTTTCACCGGAATTATTTTTTTCAACAACCGGTAGCGAGATTTTCACCGGACCAATGAAAGGAACAATTAAGCGTGGTATAAATGACCTTTATGACCGGCTTAATATAAAGACCCTGCAGAACGGCGAGAAATTTAAAGCGGAGAATGTTATGATACTTGACCTGCTTCGAAATGATGCAGGACGGATTAGCGAATTCGGTTCCGTTCAGGTCACAAATCTATTTAAGGTTGAAAAATATGAGTCTCTTTTCCAGATGATTTCAGAAACAAAATCCATTTTAAAGGAAGGCATAAGTCTGGAAAATATTTTAACTAATATTTTCCCATGCGGCTCTATTACCGGCGCACCTAAGATCAGAACAATGGAAATTATATACCGTCTTGAAAAAGAAAAAAGAGGCATTTACACAGGCACAATTGGAATGATAAAAAAAGATAAGATGGTTTTTAATGTTGCAATCCGGACTATAATTATAAATAAGGAAAGCGGCGCAGGTGAAATAGGACTTGGAAGCGGTATACTCTGGGACAGCGATCCAATTGATGAATACAACGAGACACTGCTAAAAAGTAAATTCCTTTTAGAGCCTGAAGATTATTTCGAATTGTTCGAAACTATGCTCGTTGAAAATAAGAAGATCTTTTTAGTCGACCGGCACCTAAAAAGGTTGAAGGATGCGGCAAGCTATTTTATGTTTAAGTTTAACCAGCGTGAAATCAAAAAAGAATTATCCCGCATTCTGGAAGAAACTGTTGCAGATAAAAAATACCGATTGAAGCTTAATCTAACCAAATGGGGAAATTGTACTTTTACAATTAAAGAATATTTCTCTCCCCGCGGGAAAGTAAAGATTGTTCTTTCGGATAAAAATATTTCTTCACATAACCGCTTTCAATATTTCAAAACTACCAACAGAAGGCTTTATGATGATGAGCTTAATTTATATTCTAAGGAAGGATTCTTTGATGTTTTGTTTTTTAATGAAGATGGTCATTTAGCGGAAGGAGCTATCACAAATATTTTTATTAAAAAGAATAACAACTGGCTAACTCCAACTTTGGATTGTGGAATTCTTCCCGGAGTGTATAGGGAATATTTCATCCGAAAAAATCTACACCGAGTAATTGAAACTGTTATAACTTTTAAAGATTTATTGGAATCGGAAGAGATCATTTTAACGAACTCTCTGAGGGGAGAAATAAAAGTCAGCAGCCTATTAACTCAATCTAATGATGTAAAAGTCTGGTAGCAATTAAAATCTTACCAATCTGAATATTTATTCGTTTGTAAATGCAATTCATCTTAATCTTATTTGTACGACCTTTTCTATTTGTTTATTTTTATTATCACTTTTTTAAGAATATCAAGAAACAAAATGTATTTTAAGACAAGAACGCATACGTGCGGTGAGCTAAGGGAAAGTAATATTGGTGAAAATGTTGTTTTAAACGGCTGGGTTGATACACGCCGCGACCTCGGCGGTTTAATCTTTATTGATTTACGCGACCGTTACGGTATCACTCAAATTGTCTTTGAACCTAACTTCAGCAAGGAAGCTCATGAAACTGCCAGCAGCCTTAGGAGCGAGTTCGTAATTTCAATTGAAGGCAAAGTTAGAAAGAGACCCGAAGGAACAGAGAATCCGGCAATATCTACCGGGCAAATTGACGTTATGGTTAATAAGCTTATTATTTTAAATGAAGCTAAAACTCCGCCTTTCCCGATTAAAGATGATATCGACACAAGCGAAGACGTTCGGTTAAAATACCGCTACTTAGATTTACGCAGACCGGCTCTTCAGCAAAATATTTTAATGCGCCATAAGATGTACCAGCTTGTTAGAAAATATTTCGATGGAAATGATTTTGTTGAAGTTGAAACACCTGTTCTTATGAAAAGTACGCCTGAAGGCGCAAGAGACTATTTGGTGCCGAGCCGTCTTCACAAAGGAAAGTTTTACGCGCTTCCCCAGTCGCCTCAGCAATACAAGCAGCTTCTAATGGTGTCAGGGCTCGATAGGTATTTCCAGATTGTAAAATGCTTCCGGGATGAAGACTTGCGCGCAGACAGGCAGCCTGAGTTTACCCAGATAGACGTTGAGATGTCTTTCATCGACCAGGAAAATATTTTTGAAATGGTTGAAGGCTTGATGAATATTCTCTTCAGAGAGATTCTAAATCAGAAACTTTCAACACCATTACCAAGACTTACATTTGACCAAGCACTTGAGAAATACGGAAGCGATAAGCCCGACTTACGCTTCAACCTTGAAATGGTAACGCTGAATCATGTTTTTGAAAATACAGCTTTCAAAGTTTTTCAAGACCACATTAAGAATAAGGGCATCATTACCGGAATGGTTGCACCAGGCTGTGGTGATTATACAAGGAACCAGCTTGATATTATTACAGACTTTGTTAAGAAGCTTGGCGCGGGAGGCTTAATCTGGATGCGCGTAAAAGATAATGATTTGGAAGCTCCTATTGCTAAATTCTTAACTGATGAAGAAAAGAAAAATTTAATTCAGTCTCTTAAAGCTAAACCGGGGGATTTAATTTTTATACTTTCAGGTTCAAGATTAAAAGCTCTTTCTATTATGGGCTCTTTAAGATTAGAGATGGCAAGACGTCTGGATTTAATCAAGCCTGATACCGCTCCAAAACTTTTGTGGGTAACCGACTTCCCATTGTTCGAGTGGGATGAGCAAACCAAAAGATTTTATGCAATGCACCATCCTTTCACTTCACCAAGGCTCGAAGATGTTGAATACATGGAAACAGATCCGGCAAAAGTACGTGCACGTGCATACGATTTAGTTTTAAACGGAACCGAAATAGCCGGAGGCAGCATTAGAATTCACAATGCAGATCTTCAGGCAAAAATGTTTAAGACCCTCGGCATTACGGAAGAAGAGGCTGAACATAAATTCGGCTTCCTTATGAATGCATTTAAATTCGGCGCACCGCCGCACGGCGGAATTGCATTTGGATTCGATAGAATGGCTATGATATTTGCCGGAGAGAGTTCAATAAGAGAAGTAATTGCATTTCCAAAGACGGCAAGCGCAGTTTCTATTATGGATGATGCACCTTCAACCGTAGATGAAAACCAGTTGAAAGAGCTGCATATAAAGATTAGGTAACAATCAAACACCTAATGTCTTTTAAGTCATTAGTTTGGGTGTTCCTTAACTTCTGCATCATTATATTAATTTCTTTCTGGAGCAGCTTAAATATATCTTGTCGTTTCTCTATTTGCCTCATAATGCCTGTCTTATCTTTTTATCTTTTACTCCTTCGCTCTCTATCTTGAATAACATAGTTTAAAAAGTTATTTTATTTCGAACATTTTAAGAAACTTTATGTTGAACAATTTAGAATTACTTACTGAGATAAAGCAAGCACTTCAAAAAGAATTCCCGGGAATAATCGATAAAGTAATCCTGTTTGGATCCCAGGTAAGAGGTAATGCAAACGAAAATTCTGATCATGATATTTTAGTCGTTGTCAATGCTGAATACGATTGGAAGCTCAAGGAAAAAGTATTAGCGGTTCTTTATGATTTCGATTTAAAATACGATATTTTAACTGATGTTAAAGTTATTTCATTGGCTGAGTTAACTACTATTAGAGGTAAACAGCCTTTTATACAGGAAGCGTTTGAATACGGAATGACTCTATGACACTTACTCCCGAAGAAAGAGAAGAGATAGTTAAACATCGTATTGAGCAATCTCTGAGAACAATTGAAGAGGCGGAATTACTGATTGATAATTTGAAACTTTCTGCTGCTGTAAGTAGAATTTATTATTCATTGTTCTATATAATTTCTGCTTTAGCAGTGAAAAATAATTTTAGCACATCAAAACATAAACAGCTTTTAAGCTGGTTTAACAAAAATTATGTTCATCCTGAAAAAGTTAAGAAAGAATATGGCAGATTTATTCACGATCTATTTAATAAACGAATGGAGGCTGATTACGAGGTCTTTATTGATTTTTTAAAAACAAATGTATTAGGATATTTGAATCAAGCTAAAGAATTTATCAATGACGTAAAAAAGATTATTAACAGTTAGATGTTTATAAGTTCCGGATATTGAATACTATACAAGTTAACCAGTACAGAGTAATT
>JAJYIL010000310.1 GCA_021790055.1 Bacteroidota bacterium | reverse complement strand
AATATAAATGGAAACTACATCATCAGAAATATTCCTGAAGGGAGTGTAGCAATAACCGTATCTTATGTCGGATATGTTTCTTTAACTTCAGATATCAAAATTAGTGCAGACAAAACCGTCGAAAAAGATTTTTATCTCGAAGCCAAATCTATAACCGGTAAAACGGTTGTTGTAACGGCTCAAGCCGAGGGGCAGCTTTCGGCAATCAACCAGCAGCTTTCTTCAAACACAATAGAGAATGTAGTATCGAAAGCGCGCATTAAGGAACTGCCGGATGTTAATGCAGCGGAATCAATCGGAAGGCTGCCCGGAGTTTCTATTGAGCGCTATGGCGGAGAAGCGACTAAGATTGAAATCCGCGGTCTCGATCCAAAATACAGTTTGATAACTGTTAACGGCGTACAAATTCCCGGTACAGGCTCAACAGACAGAAGTGTCGACCTCTCGCTTGTTTCTTCAAATATGCTGGACGGAATTGTTCTTAAGAAGGTGGTAACTCCCGATATGGATGCCGATGTTCTTGGCGGTACTGTAGATTTAAAATTAAGGGAAGCACCTGACAGTCTGACAGTTAATTTATCCGCCCAGGGAGGTTATAATGCGCTGCAGAAATATTACGGGAATTATAACTTTAACGGCAGTATAAGCGATCGGTTTCTGGACAGCAGGCTCGGCATCATTTTAAACTTAAATACAGATAACTACGACCGGAGCGCCGATAAGCTTCAAGCAAATTACACAGGCACCGGAAGCAGCGCAGGCGTAAGCCAGCTTGTCGATCAAGAATTATTGTTAAGAGAGGAAAAGGTAATCAGGAAGCGAACAGGCGCAAGCATGCTGCTCGATTTTTTAATACCTAACGGCAAGCTTACCGCAAACGGATTTTTCAATCAATTAAATCAATCAAATTTGTACCACATAAATGATATGTGGACTCCCAATGCCGGCTACAACACTAACCGGCATTTCTACCAACTTGAACAGTCGGGAAGCATAACGAAAATCTTTACTAGCGCTATAGGTATCTCTCAGGATTTTAACTGGATTCGTTATGATGTCTCAATAGCTAAGACGGGATCTTACGGCAATACTCCCAACGACCGGGTATGGCAATTCGATCAGGAGAACGGCGCTTTCCCTAATACTGCAATTGGACCTAACACGCCTTTAACTTTAATACCAAGGATAGCTGTAATAGATACCAATCATACTCAATTAGCGAATGTTTATGTTTACAGTACAAGGATAATGGAGAACACTTCTTCAGCACAACTGAATGTTCAGTTGCCATTTCAATTAAGCGATCAAATTAACGGGTATTTCAAAACAGGTACAAAATTCCGGTGGGTTGCCCGTTCGAACAATCAAAACCAGATCGGGGAGAACGGTTTAAACTATGGCAACAGCAGCAGTGCAAATCCGACTCTTAATGTAATTGATAAGGCATATCCTCAATGGGGAGTTGGTGCCTTGGTAAAAGAGTATGGTGGGCTCCCAGTTACACCTTTCCTTGATAATTATATCCGCTCAAATTTTCTTGGCGGAGATTACCCGCTCGGTTTTATATTCAACCAGAGCATGATGAATGATATTACGGATGCTCTAAAAACATCCAGGCAGTGGCTTACCTATTCGATCGGCTCATTAGGGCAGGATTACAGCGGCAGTGAAGAATATCAAGCTGGGTACATAATGGGTGACTTTAACATTACCAAGTACATAACCTTAATTCCCGGAGTTCGCTGGGAAGGTGAACATACTTCTTATAACGGTTTGAGATACAGGCAGAATGTAATTAGTAACCAGGAATCTACTCCGCTCGATTTGGTTTTCTTAACTACCGACAGAAATTTTAGCTACTGGCTTCCGATGGTAAACTTAATTGTAAAGCCGACAGATTGGCTTCAGGTAAAGCTTGCTCGTACTGAAACTTTGGCTCATCCGGATTATATTCAGTACGCTCCAATATCAAATATATCATCTGACCAGAGCACAATAAATGCGGCAAACACACAATTAAAAACGGCAAGAGCCACTAACTATGATGCTGCTGTTTCCGTATATCAAAATTATATCGGGCTATTTGATGTTGACGGGTTTTATAAAAACATTAGCAACTTAATCTTTTACGCCAGCTACAAGCTTCAGCCGGGATTAGCTCCGCCGCCTGAGCTTAATTTACCTGCATCCTGGTACAGCCAGGGTTCCCCTCAAGTTAATACTTATATGAATAATCCGAATCCTGCAAAGTACTATGGCGTTGAGCTTGAATGGCAAACTCACTTCTGGTATTTGCCTTCTTTTCTTACAGGATTAATACTGGATATAAATTATACTCATATTTACTCCGAGATGTATCTATCTTATGATAGCCTGGAAACTACGATTACAGGCAGAGCGCCACGGCAGGTATTCCACTATTCATTTCAGCCGGCACAGGTAAAAACACGTATGCCGGACCAGCCTGCAAATATTGTAAACATAACGCTTGGTTATGATCTTGGAGGATTTTCTGCAAGGCTTTCTTATTTATTCCAGGCAGACAAATTAACAGGCATTGGCTACTCAGGCGGTTATCCTACAACTGTTTTTAGCTCATATACCGGCCCGTACGAGCGCTGGGATATGTCTTTGCAGCAAAAGCTAAAATACAATCTACAGGTGTTTGTTAACCTAAGCAATATCAATTCGAGACCTGATAAAAATTATACCGGCTCTACACTAAGTAATCCCCAATACTTCGAATACTACGGATTTACCATGGATGTGGGGATTCGATATAATTTATAAGTCTAAAAGTAAAGAATCGAAAATACTCAATTAAATAAAAAATGTTAACAGAAAAATCTAATTAACATCATCAACAACCTACTAAATAATTTGGAGGATTAGTATGGAAAAAAGATACATATTTGTTTTACTGCCGTTGCTTGCAGTGTTAATCTTACTATGGACACCGCAGGTAAAAGGACAAACAAGCGATACAATGCTTGTCTCGTGGGAAACTTCACCGGGGTCCGGGCAGGTTCTTACAAATGCACTTTATAATGCGGTAATGGGAGATACAAATTCGGATGGCACAAGAAAGGATTTAAACCGCGTTTATCTTCTTGAGAAAGGAGGAGTTTATTGGAATACCGAAACATTCAGTAATAATGGTTATGCTTTAAGATTTGTCGGGCAGTCTCCTGATCCGAATAATCCTTATGGCAATCCGCCGACACTTCAAACAATTGCAAGAAGCGACGGTTCTGTTGCCGGGCATATTATAACAGGCTATGGCGACGTTTATATGAAGAATATTTATATAATCGGATCCGATAATAACGGGGTTCAGACTTATTACCAGCCGATAGAGTTCGAATCGAATAATGCTCATTGTATATTCGACAGTTGTATTTTCGAGCGCTCTAATTTTGCAATTACTGCCTGGAACGGAAAGAACGACGATATTTATTTTACAAATTGCAAATGGCTGAATCTTGTTGAAAGACCGATAACGCAGCAATGGACCGGTAGAGGAATATCCATCTGGGCTGATGAAGATTCGGTTGTGGTAGAAAACTGTACTTTTGAAAATGTCGGTTGCTTTGTTCTTCAAATTGAAGGAGGTGCCGCAAACTATGTACGCTTCAATCATAACACAGTTATAAACTGCGGACGGCAGATTTTCCAGGGAAGCTGGTGGAGAAATGCTTACATCGGCAATAACCTTTTCATAAACAGCTTCTTCGACGGAGAGGGCTATATAGATTATTCTCTTGCTCTAAATCCAACACGTGATCCGAGAGCAGTTACTTCCGGTATGTTTGCTATAGGAGCGCTTCCATCAAGCTATGGACCTGATTTAGGTAGAAGAATTGTATTTGCAAATAATGCCAGCTACTTGGCTCAAACCTTCAGAAATGAATGGGACGATACTGTAAGAGTTCAACCTTTTACTAATACGGTTACCGATTCTTTCTTCAATACCTATAGCTTAACAAACGGCGGTCAAATGATAATTACCGATACAACATGGCTTCCTTCTTTGCCAAGCTTTACCAAGTTTGATAGTTCCAATTATTCAAACATGATTAAATTTATTGAAGATATACGTGCCGGTGTTACACCCGCCCCTGAGTGGATGCAGAATATACAAATAAGCGGTACAGATACCTTATGGACTGCACCGCAATGGCCCTTAGCACAGAACCTTACTTACACAAATGCAAATTTATTAACTTCAAGTACCGATGGTCTTCCTTTAGGCGATCTAAATTGGTTTCCAACACAACTTCAGGCTTTCAATTTAAATAAGGCGAAGTTTGTTGCCCAGTTAGAAGCATTAGCAGGCGCACCGATTGTAATTACGCCTGTCGATACAAAAGAGGCTGAAGATGGGACTGTAGGCGGTGGCGCTCAGGTACAAGCTGTGCAGGGAATAACTTATTATGATTATACAGGCAGCGGCTCAATTACGTGGACGTTTAACGCTGCTACTGCAGGGCAGTACGATACAAGATGGTTTGTAAATGAAACAGGACGCGGTCAAAGCGGTCCGGTGCTTGATATTGACGGAAACCATTTTGAAGATAAAGCTCACGGCTGGGGTCAATTCGTTTTTGATCCGAAACTAGGACCGGCAATCGGACAATCAACTAACGACTGGATTTGGGTTCCGGTTACGGCTGATTCAGTTTTAGCTTCAGAGTCAAGCTTATTTACTTTAACAGCAGGCAGCCACACTATCGGAGTGATGGGTGGTGGATGGGGAGAAGTAAAATTCTCTGAAGTCGACGTTGTCCTTCACGGC
>JAJYIL010000309.1 GCA_021790055.1 Bacteroidota bacterium | reverse complement strand
TACATTATACATGGCTGTAAAATTTAACTGGTTTAGTCAAAGTATGCTCACTTTTTCAAATGTGCAAAGTGATATGGCGGCAAACTTTTGGCGTGCCTGGTGGGCATGGGTTATTTGCGCCGCTGTTACGGTTCTGGTAAGTCTATTTACCAAGAAGAGACAGAAAGAAGAACTAGTAGGATTGGTTAAAGGATTGACTGAAGAAAATATAGATCGCCATCTGCCTTTTATAAAACGTCCTGAGTTTTATGCTTTAATTTCGGTAATCATACTGATTGTTCTAAACGTATTGTTCTGGTAGATATAGGATTAATTTATTTAAATGAGAAAGTTGATAAAATGTCTGAAAAAAGAATGAAACCGATTTGGTATTTCGTCGGGTTGATATTATCTGTTATGGGTGGGTTAATAGTTATTAGCGGTATCTACCAGTTGATAAACCCGCCATCGGTTAAAACTGTTTTAGCAGGAACCCATCCCGATATTTGGTGGGGAGGAATTATGATCATTTTCGGAGGAATTATGTATTTGAAAAACAGGAAATTAGAAGTATGAATGATTTAGACCTTGCTAAGAAAATAAAAAATAAGTTTGTTCAGCTATTTAACGAATCGCCAAGCATGTTCCGTTCGCCGGGCAGAATAAATTTAATTGGCGAACATACCGATTACAATATGGGATATGTTCTGCCGGCTTCAATAGACAAGATTCTTTACCTGGCAATTTCACCCAGGAAAGATTTACAGTGTAAAATTTTTGCTTATGACATGGATGATTTTTTTGAATGCTCTTTGGATGAGATTAAAAAATCGAATAAGCACTGGCCCAATTTTCTTTTAGGAGTAGTTGAGCAGTTTAAAATAGCCGGGAATAAGTTTAACGGATTCAATTGTGTATTCGGCGGTAACATTCCAATAGGTGCCGGGCTGTCTTCTTCTGCTGCACTAGAAGCAGGATTAGGGTTCGCACTTAATCAAATATTTAATTTGAATATTGATAGTCTTTCCCTAGTTAAAATGGCACAAAGAGCAGAGAATGAATTTGTCGGCGTTAACTGCGGCATAATGGACCAGTATATTAATATTTTTGGAAAAACCGGAAATGTTCTCCGGTTAGATTGCCGTTCGCTGGAAAGAGAATATTTTCCGTTTGATTTCAGAAACGTATCGATCGTATTAATAGATACGAAGGTATCACACTCCTTGGCACATTCGGAATATAACCAAAGGAGAAAGGAATGCAGCAAAGGAGTTCAGATTATAAAAGAAAGATATCCCGAAGTAGAAAACCTGCGCGATGTTTCAATAAATATGTTGAACGAATTTCAGCCGAAACTAAAGAACTCAATTTATAAAAGATGCAAATATGTAATTGAAGAGAACGAAAGGTTATTGGAAGCCTGCGATGCGCTAACAAAGAAGGATTTGAAATCATTCGGTGCCTTAATGAACCGGACTCATGAAGGTCTTAGCAAAGACTACGAAGTAAGTTGTAAGGAGCTGGATTTTCTGGTCGATATCTTAAAAGATAATCCTAAGGTTTACGGCTCAAGAATGATGGGCGGAGGCTTCGGCGGCTGTACAATAAATTTAATAGAAAAAGATGCAGTTAAAAAGATTAGCGAAGAAGTTCAAGATAAATATAAGAAGAAGTTTGGAGTAGAAGCAAAAGTATATGAAACGCAAATCAGCGATGGAACAAATTTGATGGAAGTAGGCGATGAAGCAGGCTGACTATCTATATCCACATAGGAGAAAAAACATTTTAACCGGAGAATGGGTATTAGTTTCTCCCCACCGGACTAACAGACCCTGGCAGGGGGAAGTCTCGGATGCGGACAAGCAGGTACGTCCCGAATACGATCCCGGCTGCTATTTATGTCCGGGTAACAAGCGTGCAAACGGCGAGGTTAATCCTCAATATGAAAATACATTTGTTTTCACTAACGACTTTTCAGCGCTACTTGAGAATTCAGATAGTTACAACCTAAATAAAGATGATCTTCTAATAGCGAAAAGCGAAAAAGGAATTTGCAGGGTAGTAAATTTTTCATCGAGACATGATTTAACTCTTGCAGAGATGGATGAAAGTAAAATTCAAAACGTAATTGAAACCTGGCGTGATGAATTTGAAAAGCTCGGTTCAAATCCGGTTATCAATTACGTCCAGATATTTGAGAACAAAGGCTCTATAATGGGAAACAGCAACCCGCATCCTCATGGACAAATATGGGCGCAGGAAAGTGTTCCACTGGAGGCAGCGAAAGAACTGAAGCAGTTTAAAAAATATTATAAAAAAAATAAACGAAGCATACTTCAGGATTATTTGAAATTGGAATTGAAATTAGATGAAAGGATAGTATATAAGAATGAATCATTTGTTGCTTTAGTTCCTTTCTGGGCTGTATGGCCCTTTGAAACTTTGATAATTTCCAAAAGAAAAATTGCAAGCATACTTCAGTTCAATAAAAAAGAAGAAAAAGACTTTGCAAATGTATTGAAGGTTATAACAACAAAGTATGATAACCTTTTCAAAATATCTTTTCCGTATTCGGCGGGAATGCACCAGGCACCAACTGACGGAAAGGAATATAAGGAGTGGCATTTCCATATGCATTTTTTTCCGCCTTTGCTCAGGTCTGCAAGCATTAAGAAGTTTATGGTAGGTTATGAAATGCTTGCTGAACCGCAGAGGGATATTACACCGGAATACAGCGCTAAAATATTGATAGAGCTTTCAACGGTTCATTATAAAAAATCAAATAAGAATATTATGTCAGAATTATTAATCAAATAATAAAAATGGAGATAATATGTTATCTAAAATTTCTACTTTATTTCTTATCGTTTTAGTGGCTATTCTTGCCTCTCCGCTTTCGTGGTGCGCTTCAGGCAGAATAGAAGGAAAGGTGACTGATGCTACTTCAGGCGAAGCGCTTTTCGGCGCCAATATTATTCTTGAAGGAACAAGTATTGGTGCAGCAACGGACATCAATGGAAATTATTTAATTCCAAATGTCCCTGTAGGTTCTTACACTTTGAAAGCATCTTATATCGGTTACAGGTCCGTAGAGGTTAAGGTGCGAGTAGGAGATGGGCAGCACATAGTTGAGAATATAAAAATGGAGGCTGTAAGCGTTACTGCTAAAGAGGTAGTAGTAACTGCACAGGCAAGCGGGCAAAATGCTGCCATCAACCAGCAACTATCATCTCAAAACATAGTGAATGTGGTTTCATCTGCTCGTATACAAAAGCTGCCGGATGCAAATGCGGCTGAATCAATCGGAAGACTTCCCGGAATATCGTTAATTAGATCCGGCGGCGAAGCAACACAAGTTGTAATTAGAGGTCTTGCACCTCAATTCAATGTAATAACAGTTGATGGTGTTCCTATTCCTTCGAATGAGGGAGGCGGTTCATATGGTGGTGGACGAGGAACCGATATTAGAATGATTTCCTCTAGTATGCTAAATGACATCGAAGTTTATAAAACAAATACACCGGATATGGACGCTGCCGACATTGGCGGTACCGTTAATTTAGGGATCAGGAAAGCACAAAATTTAACTTCAGGTATTATATCAAACTCTGCGTTTATTCCCAGTATTACTTTTCTTGCTCAGGGAGGCTATAAACAAATTATTAATAATTATAACCCATATAAGTTTGATTTAACTCTTGAAAAAAGATTTTTTAATAACAAGTTCGGTGTACTTATCGAAGGAATTGCACAGCAGCAAAACCTGACATCAAACGCTTTAAATACAAGTTATGGCCAAATTGACGCTGCCAGCAATCCGAATAAATTACAATTAAATAGTATGAGCCTTTACTTTTACCCAAGAATAGAGAAAAGATATAACGCTACTGCTACTTTTGATTATAATCTTCCAAACGGAAATATAGCTCTGCTAAATATTTTAAGTAAAGGTCAGACAAATACTCAATATTTTCAGCAAGAATACGATCTTAAAACCGCCGGCAACCAAATAAATTACAACGCAAATAATTCACCTACCAACATAAATCTTATACAAAATATTTTAAGCTATCACCAGTTGTTATATTCTTTTAATGTGAATTTAAGACTTTCACATTCTTATTCTGAAAATCTCCAACCCGACACATACACAATTAACTTTAATCAGCTCTCTGCAGGTACAGGTAATATTTCCCAAACGCTTCCGCCGGTTCAAATTGCTGAGCAGTCATTTAAGCTGGTTAATCCGGATACTCTGCTTTTATCAACTGTTAGTACATCACGCAGTTTGACGCAGCAAAGAGATCTGCGTGGGGCTCTAGATATATCAAGAGATTTTAACATAGCTGATTTTCTTTCTCTAAATTTAAAAGCAGGCGGCATGTATAGTTCAACTTATCGTTATTATAATTATGACAACGGTTCTGGGTATGTTTGGTTTGGATCAATAGTACAAAGTATTATCAATACATTCCCCTGGTTAGTAAGTCAATACGGTATTCCCCCTAACGGCGGTGAAAGTGTAAGACCCTGGATAGTTCCTTTTTGGGATCCAAGCTATAACTTAGGTAATTATCTTAAAGGCGATTACTCATTTAATAATAAATTGAACATGAGCTATATGTCAACTATCAAAGATATTGTTGTTAACTATGGCAAAAGTTTAACTGCAGCTCCCACCGGCGGTGCAGGTGCATGGGTTCCTTCAATTGAAGGAAGTGCAGAAAGAGATTATTCCGGTTATGAATATAGAAGCGCCGGATATTTAATGGGAACATTTAATTTCGGCGAGTTAGTCACATTAATTGCAGGCGCA
>JAJYIL010000308.1:1464-4814 GCA_021790055.1 Bacteroidota bacterium | reverse complement strand
TTCAGTAAATTCCTCCGGTGTCGTTTCACTTAGTTATTATAAAAAAAATTCATCTGGTATGGTGGACATTTATGTTGCTAATTCGTACGACGGCGGGCTAACATATAGTAGTGTTACAAGAATAACCCCGGCAAGTGAAAATCCAAATAATGCAACTCAGGCATGCGATTACATGGGAGCGGTTTCACTTGTAAGCGGCGAAACACTGCCGTTATGGACAGACCTCAGTTCAACTTCACCGCATATTTATACTACCCCAAATTATTATACCGGTGGTACCGTTAATCAATCAATAACAATACCTTCTGGACAAGCAGCAGTATTTTCTCCCGGTTCACAAACAAATTTTGCAAGCGGTTCATCTTTAACAGTAAACGGTACATTAAGCGCAAACGGCACTTCGACTAACGGAATAATTTTTACTTCAAGCTCCGGTAATTGGGGTGGTATTACTTTTAACAGCGCTAATGGCTCATCAATATCCAATGCTACAATATCCTATGCTTCTTCGCCAATAGTAATAAATAGTACAAGCAGTATCACCATTTCCGGCTGCACAATTAATAATTTCAGTAATTACTATGGCGATGCAATTCAAATAAACGGCTCTTCTCCAACTATCAGTACGGTGCAAATAAACGGTCAAAGCAGTTCAGGGAACGGGGTGAGATTTGCCGCCCGCAGCAGCGGCAGCTTAACTGATTGTTCGATTGATAATCTTGGCAATGGAAATGGAGTAATTATACAAGGCGGTTCAAGTCCAAATATATTTTCAAATACAATCCAGAACAATTATTTTCACGGCATTACTAATTATTATAACGGTACCGGAAATCCATCAATTACACTTAATACGGTTAGTAACAATACCATAAGTAATTACGTCGGGATTTATTTCCAAAATTCAAATGGAGTGGTAAGAGAAAACTATGTGAGCGGATTTGCTTTTGGTATTTGGTGCCGGTATTCATCTTCACCAAATTCAGGCGGTCTTGGGCAGCAAGGCGGTAATACAATAACTTCTAATACAGATGGAATTGTTGCAACCAATACCAGTTATCCGGCATTCGGCTGGGCACTACCTGCAAAAAACGAATATTACGGCGTATGCAACCAGATTTACGGCAACGCTACTTATGATGCTATTGCAGAAGACACGAGTACCCTTTATGCCGAGTATGCGTGGTGGGGTCAATATCTGCCTAATACTTCAAAAATTTATTATGACGGGACTTCGGAAATAGATAATACAAATCCTGAGACATCAAGTTCCGGCTGTCCGGTAAATTCCGGCGCAACACCGGTAGCAATGCAAACAAATAATACCAGTTCTTCTTTAACGGGTGGTTCAAGCGCAGCTTTGACAATGCATCTGGCTTTGCAGGATAAATTTGCAGGCAACTATAATATGGCGGCATCTCTATGCAGAAGTATTCTTAAAGACAGCACAGCCTCTTCTTTTCATAAACAGGCTTTGGTTACATTGCTCAATATTTTTCAGTTATCAAATGACACTAACATTGTAAGCGATTTATCAAAGTTTGCTTTGTTAAGTAATAATCTTGGAATTACATCAAAAGAGCTTCTCGCATCAGCTTATGAGGCGATAGGGAAGCTTACTGAAGCAGAGGCAATTGCAAACAATCTTATTTCAGCTTATCCAAATACGGACGCAGAAAAGCAAGGATTGTTTATCTTAACTTCACTTAGTGGATATAGTAAAGACTATAGTTCTGTTTCTGCCGCAGCTCTGAATCAGCTAATACAAAAATACAAATCATCAATTGATTCGGGCTTGATAGCAATGTTGGAAACTCCGGGCAGCTCCTTAGCACCTAAAATTTCGCCTCAGCCTTTAGCAAATAAAAACCTTGAAGTAAAGGATAAGGTTGTACATAGTTATAAACTTTTTGATAACTACCCCAATCCCTTCAACCCAGCTACAATCATCAATTATCAAATTCCAAATAACAATTATGTAACGTTAAAAATATACGATATGCTTGGCAATCTGGTGAAAACTCTTGCTAATGGATATAAAACTCAAGGAAGCTATTCTATAAATTTCAACGCTAGTAATCTTGCTAGCGGAATATATTTTTACCAACTTCGCGCTGGGAACTTTGTTTCAACTAAAAAATTAATGTTACTAAAATAATATTCACTAATTATAATAAAATAAATGCCCGGCGAAACCGGGCATTTTATTAAAGCAGATTTACTGCATCCATCAAGTTTTGTTTTTGTAAGTGTGAATAAATCTGAGTAGTACTCAAATCTTCATGACCTAACAATTCTTTAACAACATAAAGAGATACACCGCGTTGAACCAGCATTGAAGCGAATGAATGACGTAAAGTGTGGAAGTGAATTTTATCATCAAGACCGGCAGCGCGGACAGACTTCTTGAATTGCTTACTAATAAAATCTTCAGTTAGCTTTATACCTGAGATACGAGTAAAAACAAAACTGTTCTTATCAAGTTCAATTACTTTAGGAAACTGATTGAGCAAAACATTTTTTAGAGAATTACAAATAGGAATAATTCTTTCCTTCTTGCTCTTTGTCGTGAATTCTTCAGAACATTGAACCGTGATTGTGTTTTGCTGTAAATCTATCCATGACCATTTCAGATTTGCTATTTCAGCTTCCCTCATACCGGTATAGAATGCAGTAGTGAATAAATCTTTTAAATATTGCTGCGGTGTACTACTCAAAATAAGTTGAATATCTTCCGGAGAAATAAAAACCGGAAAGGTTCTTACTGTTTTGGGAGCTTTGATCTTCTTAAATGGATTTGCCGAAATATAATCCCAAACAACAGCCTTGCTGAAAGCTGCTTTGAGAGTACGATAATATAAAAGAGCTGCTTTTGGGGCGTGAGAATAAGTAGAGTTTATAAATTTATCTAAAGTTTTGGTATCTAAAAAATTAAGGTTCATATTTCCGGTGAATGAGATAAGTTGCTTGAAAGAGAGTTTGATAGATCGAATATAATTACTTGACTTTATTCCAGAGGCATAAGAAATATACTCATCTTGAAAACTCGAAAGAGTATTAATTTTATTTTTAACTTCCGGCAATTCTACAGGAACTTGAAAGTTAGCTAAGAACTTTTGCGCTTCTTTATAATCAGATGTTTTTGTTGAAAGGATTCTGCGCTTACCATTAACAAGGTAGGCTAACTTATAATAAGGCGACCTTTGATTTTTGGAAATGAACATTTTATAATCCTCTCCAGTATGCACTAAGTATGCAGTGGCTAAAAATGCTTGCAAATTATGCTATTTTGCAAAATTCTTGATTACTTGTAATCAGCAGGTCGTTGGTTCAAATCCGACCGCCAGCTC
>JAJYIL010000308.1:0-1454 GCA_021790055.1 Bacteroidota bacterium | reverse complement strand
CGCTTCCGGGATTTTTTGTTCAAAGAAATTATCGGGGGAATATTAGCCGGTGGTTTTATTTTGATTTCGGAAGAACCAGCCGTAGAGTGCAAGATAAATTCCCTGGAATAATGCACCTGCATAAAAAGGAAGTTCCAATTGCCCGGAACTAAAAAGATAACCGGCGATGCTCGGACCGATTGATTGAGGCACCTGCATTGAAACAGCATTTAGGCTTGTTGCCAAACCGCGGCGTTCATCCCGGACTAAACTTACTGTTAACGCCTGACGGGCTCCGACAGAGCCTCTATTGAATGCAGAACGTAAAAGATATATTAAAGATGCCAGCCAGAAATAAGGCGCAAACGGAAGAACTATCAATAATAATAATCCGAAAAATCTTGCCCAAACTACAGACTGCACTATTCCGATCTTCTCACTGATCTTTCCTGTTAAAAGTGAAGATAATCCGGTAATGAAAAATGTAACCGCCATAACAGGTGCAATAAACGCAGGACCTACACTAAATCTAATTGCAAACCAATAAGAAATCAGTGGTCCTGTAAAACCAATTGCCAACCCGTTGAATGAATTTAGAATTACAAGACCCGTAAGCATTTTGTTTTCCTGCCTGACAACTTTTTTATAAGATTGGATTTCTTCTTTCTCCCTTTTTGGTTTCCGGTTCTTAGGTTGTTCTTCAGCATTAAAAATTAAAATGAAGTTGATTATAGTAGAAACCGTCACAATAAAAAAAAGAGGTTGATAGGAAGCAGCAGATGCTTTATGAAGAGCAGCACCGCCAAATAAAGGATGCAAACTTAGGAAAGAAGGCAGCGTTGCTAGGAGAGCGCCTAACCCCATGCCTATAAATCCTGAAGCAGTATTAAAACTATATACCGTGCCTCGTCTGAATGCGGGGACTTCTTCTGCAAGCCATGCTTGTTCTGCAGGTGAAAAGGGACCGGCGGCTCCGTTAGCGCCCCTTCCAAATCCGGCAGCTATAATTACTATTGAAAGAATAATTGTTTGGGAAGTAAGAAGAGCACCAATGCTGCACAAAAATATTATGCTTTCATAAACCAGTACAAACGGTCTGCGTCGTAATTTATCGCTGAGGATACCGACACTTAAGCTTAATATAGCGCCGTAAAAGCCAGCCATGCTTAACACCAAGCCTATATGGAAACCGTTCCAACCTAAGGCATGGAGGTATAAGGCTAAATCTACAACAAGCGCGCCCTGACCGATACTTCTAAATGCTCTTGCAAGGATAAGCCTTTTTGTGGTCGGGTGAAGTTTTCCTAATTTCATTTATATGTTCGCAGTAAAAAAATAATTTTCAACTATAAATTTACAAATGTTTTAATTATTCAAATAAAGTATTTTATGATCTATGGAAATTAATAGAAGAATATGGATATCATGGTGATTATGATATGGGAAGAATTATATCTTCACCGAATGTATCATCA
>JAJYIL010000307.1 GCA_021790055.1 Bacteroidota bacterium | reverse complement strand
TCTAATACGGTAAATATCTAAGAACATTTCTCCTCCTAGGAATAGTATTTATTTACTTAAGGAATATTTGTTTCCCTAATATTATTTTGATAATTATTATTTATTTGTGAAGCACTAATAGCTTTGTTTATATAAAATATACCTGGGCTGAATAAACAACTATCTTTTCTCTCACAACAATTGAACTATAGATAATATCGTTTCTAATGTCACAGTAAACAGTCAAAATTCTTTAATAACAATCAAAAAGGTTAGATATTATTTGAACCGGTTCAATAATATATATTTTCTTTTATAAATGCAAGAGGAAAAAATATTTTTTAAAAAGAATGGTACAATCCAAGATAATATGCGAGGTGCTTATAGAAAGTAATTCCGTCCCCGATGTCGGTTGAGAACAATATTCGATAATCTTTTAATAGTGGAATTCCGCCTCCGAAATGCAGTCCGGTAAATCCGGGCGAAGATAATGAAGACGGCGTTTGATGAAATAATTTAACTCCAAGAAAAAAGGAATCGGTAAAATTATACTGAATTAATATGCCAGTGAATTCCCAATTTTTTTCCCGTCACCGGGATTTATCCAATAACCGCCTCCGCCATAGATAGTCCATTGATTAAAATCTTTTTGGAGCCATATAGGAAGATAAATCCGGGCTTTACCGTTACCTAAATTTTAAGAAGCGTTTTCTGTAGGCACTTCAACAAGCGGGAAAATTCCGATATCCGGCAGGGCATTAGCTTGAGAAACAATTCTGTACTTTACTCCAACTTCGGTATCGCCGTAACCAATAAGAGAAGTCTCATCCTTTGATGCCGAGTAGCTAAAGGAAGGACTAAATGAAATTGGGTGTTCGGAAATATTCCGTAGGTAAATTCCATTGCGGGATCAACTCCGCTTTTATCGCTTGCATCGAAAACACCGGTAGAAAATACATACAATTCTCCATGAAGATATGGAACAGGAATAGGATCGTCGGTTCTAAATGGCGGACCCGCTAAAATATTACTGGTAATTATAAAAAACAAAGCAGTTAAAAGGTACCAGAAAAAATTAAATTTTATATGAATTAAGCTGACTTTGTAAAAAGCATGATTTGTCCGGTCATCAACTTAAAAGAATATTATCTAGTCAAATGTGCTTTGTTTTATGTAAAGTAAGGTTATTGGTGTTCGGCAAAGCTTTCGGGCATTTGCACAGCTACTACTTTCCCTTTTGCAGTTAGCTTACCATTGGCAGAGACTGTAATTTCGGAAATTACTTTTCTGCCATTTAGCTCCATAATTTTTCCTCTTAATTCAAGTTCCACGCCAAGCGGGGTTGGTTTCAAGTAATCAACTTGAAGCGACGCAGTTACAAAGCGGAAAGGTGGTTTACTGCCCGGATCTCTTTTCTCTGCACGGTACGAAGCAAGAGCTGCCGAACCGGTTCCATGACAATCTATTAAAGATGCAATCAAGCCTCCATAAACGTAACCTGGAATTGCAATATGAAAAGGCTCCGGGGTAAAATGCGCAACCGTCTCTTCCGCCGTCCCAATAGCTTTTTATTTGATGACCGTGCTCATTCAACCTTCCGCAACCGTAGCAATAACTAAGTTCATCCGGATAAAAATCCTGTACTGCCTTTATATCCATCTCAACCTCAAATTTTTAGCATTTATTTTTTAAGATAACAATGTGGTTAGCCATAGGAGAGTTTTTTATTTCTCTTTCTACTAATAAATCTGTTCTTTCTGCAAGCCCCAGGATCCCTGCACCAGCAATAAAGGATTTAAAATTTTTGTAATGACCGCTGCCTGCCGCGAATTCTATTGCTTCGTTTAAAAATGAAGTGAAACATTTCGGACGCGGGAAAAGATAATCGGCAATTATTATCCTTTCCGACGAGCCGGCTAAAGCTTTTAAGAATTTTTCTCTCCGGTCTTCATCTATTTCATGAATTACATAAGATACTATTGAATAATCAAAATGAATTCTATCTGCAGCCAAATAACTTTGGACGTCGGTATGATGAAAAAATATATTGGAAGAATGGTCTTTTGTCAGTAATTCTTTTGCCAATTTAATATTTCTCCTTGAGAGATCAATGCCTATCACCTGCTTGCATTTATCGCTAAGCTGAAATACAAGCCGTCCCGTACCGCAACCGGCATCCAGAACTGTTGTATTATTTTCAATTATGGATTTTATAATGTCAAAGGCTTTATCCTGATTAGGCGCGATAATTTTATCATAAAATAATCCGTCATACCAGTGGTTTTTATTTCTATCATCCATTCCTTTTAATAAACATCCCGGATTTATTGTAGTAAAAAATTATTTCTTATTTTGAATTTGCTTTGACAGACTTTGACTTCTTAATTCATTAACGTAGCTGGTCGCCTTTCTAAAAAAATCCTGCCACTTCTGCGGATTTCTATTATAGTATTTAATCGTGGAATTATATTCTTCGCTTGTTATCCCGTTTCGTTTAAATACTATCGCTTTCACCGAATCAAATTTAGCAATAGGAACGTTCGCAGTATCCTGTGTTATTATTAGATCGACATAGGCTTTCATAAACTCGTCTTCATTTAAAATTTTATTTTTACTACAGCCTTCCAGCGCAAATAAAAGAATTAGCACCGGGATTATAATATAAGAGCTACAGGATAATATGCATACATGCCGCCATACAGCCATACTTTGATCTTCCCCCTTTCCGTCATTATTTTTAATTTGCAAAAGCCCATTAAGACTCTAAGCCGAATTCACTTCATCTTCTTGCTTGCTTCAAATAGAATTTTCTTTTCCTTATCGGAGAGATTTTGGTAACCTGACTTGCTTATCTTATCCAGTCTTTTATCAATTTCTTCCTGGGTATAAATATCATCCTTTCGTTCGTTGTCAACCTCGTAAAAGTTTGCTTCTTCTATTTCGTTGCTCTTCTTTTTAAAAACATTTGCGGCATTTTTGAAACTATCTAAAAATGAACCCCCGCTTCTTGTAGAAGTGGAAGAAGAAGTAAAATAATTTCCGTAGGCAGTTCCTCTTTTTCTATCAATCATAATGTAGATGAAGCCTGCGAGAGCGCCGCCGAGATGTGCAAGGTGCGCAATATCTCCGCCGCTCGGCAAGGAGAAGAATTCAATCAAAACATAGAGTGCAACGAAGTATTTTGCCTTAAGCGGGATTAAAAACCAGATGAAAATATACCTGTTTGGGAAAAGCATTCCGAACGCAATCAGTACGCCGAAAATTGCACCTGATGCGCCTATTGTCGGCGCTAATTGCTCATTAAACAACGGAGGAAAAATCAATTGTGAAATCCCCGCAACAATACCGCACATAAGATAAAAGATAATGAATTTTTTAGATCCCCAAAGATTCTCGACTTCCATACCGAACATCCACAGCGCAAACATATTAAAGAATATGTGCATAAAACCGCCGTGCATAAACTGGTATGTAATCAACTGCCAGGGATAAAAGCTCCAGTGTGAAAGTGCGTACCCGTTGCTAACGGTTATACCCTGTAATGGAATAAGAGCAAAATACCTATTAAGGACATCATTAAAAGTATAACCGTTACCAAGACTAATTTGCTGTCCAAGCATTTCGATCAGGAACACAATTCCGTTTATAATCATCAGGTTTTTTATAACTGGTGGGAAAAACCTGAATCCGCCGAAACCTGATGGTCTATAATAATCACTCAAAATAAAATTCCTTATAAAGAAATAAAATCCGGCTCACAAGATCTGAAACCGGATTACTAAAATATTTTCATCCAAAACATAAACTTAATTAAATTTAGGCGCAAACCGTATGCTAAGCTTCACTTAGCGCAGCAACTCCCGGAAGAATCTTTCCTTCGAGAAATTCTAACGAGGCTCCGCCTCCTGTGGAGACGTGTGAGACTTTATCTTCCAGACCTGCCTTACTAATTGCCGCAGCAGAATCGCCGCCGCCTATGATGGTTACAGCGCCTTTGGAAGTTACTTCAACAAGCTTGTTGGCAATTGCAAAAGTGCCTTTTGCAAAGTTGTCAAATTCAAAAACTCCCATTGGACCGTTCCAAACTATTGTTTTGGCTTTTGCAATTTCATCGTTGAACAATTTTACCGTTGCCGGTCCAATATCCAGCCCCATCTTATCGGCGGGAATTTTATCCACACTTACCACGGTTGAAGGCGAGTCGTTTTTAAATTCATCTGCAACAACTTCATCCACCGGAAGAAGAAACTTAACTTTCGACTTTACAGCTTTTTCAAGAACCTCTTTAGCAAGCCCTATCTTCTCTTCTTCAAGCAAAGATTTTCCTATTTCTTTTCCCTGCGCCTTAAAGAAAGTATAAGCCATTCCGCCGCCGATTATCATCGTATCAACTTTGTCGAATAGATTCATAATAACATCTATCTTGCCGGAAATTTTTGCGCCGCCTAAGATTGCGCAATACGGTCTTGCGGGATTTGTAATTGCGCTGCCTAAATACTGAAGCTCTTTCTGCATCAAATAACCGGCTGCGCACTGCTTAATATATTTTGTAACGCCTTCGGTAGAAGCATGAGCACGGTGCGCGCTTCCGAAAGCGTCATTAACATAAACGTCTCCAAGTTCCGCAAGCTTTTTTGAAAATGCAGCATCATTTTTTTCTTCTTCTTCGTGAAATCTTAAATTCTCAAGAAGCAAAACATCCCCGCTCTTCATTGCATCAACCATCTTCTTAACTTCATCACCGATACAATCCGGCGCAAGTTTTACTTCTTTACCAAGTAGTTCGCCAAGTCTTTTAGCAGCAGGCTTTAAGCTGTACTTGGGATTGACTTTTCCTTT
>JAJYIL010000306.1 GCA_021790055.1 Bacteroidota bacterium | reverse complement strand
CAAGATGAATTAGATTATACGAGGCTCTTAAATCAAGCACTTGGATATCCACTCTCTTTGCGCCATCGACAATATTGACAATACGTATGAAATCAAAATCCATTTGCTCAACTTTGCTTGAGTAACGGAAATCAGCGCCAAGATCAATATCCCCGATATTATAATCAAGACTGGCTAATGCCATGTGTCTCGGTCTATACTTCAATGCTTGATGAAGCTGCAGGTCTCTTGTCCAGAGATAGGTATAATTCAAAGAAAGCTTCAAATGGTTATTAAAGAACGAATAATTGGAGCTAAATTCCAAGCCCTGAATTCTAGCACGCGTTATGTTTTGAAACTGAATTGCGATTGAAGTTGTAACGAAGTTCGGTTGAATGAAATCATAATATTCGCTATTAAACAAAGCAGCATCAAAATTTATCTCATTCGTCATTTGATAGTCAGCGCCAACCTCGAATGACCAGTTGGACTCAGGCTTCAGATTCGAATTTGGAATTACAGTAACACCGCTGAGTGAAGTAGAAGTAAAAGCCTCGGCAAGAGTCGGAGCCCTAAAGCCGGTACCGAATGAAGACCTAAGCGATAACCGGTTTGACAATTTGAAATTTAACCCTGCTTTAGGAGAAAGTGCACTTACTCCAATTTTATTTCCAAGCTTACTGTAATCATATCTAATTCCAAAAGTAACAGAGAGGGGAAATTGAAATTTATAGTCCGCCTGTGTATAAATTCCGAATCCATTTTCTATATCGTTGCTGAAGATGTTTGATGTAACATTATCGGCAGTTGCCTCAACTCCGGAGACAAGAATAAAATTATTAAAAAGATTTGCATTAGTCTGAACTTCGAGCCGGTATAGATTCGATAAGGAATTGTCGTGTGCAGAGGTTTGATCCGACCAATCATTTCTGTAGTAGCTGCCTTTTACATTAAGAAAGAAATTTTTGCTAAGGACATCTCTATAAATTGCACCGAACATATACCTGCCGGAAGTAACAGTTTGACCCTCGTCTGCCAATGGTGGAACCAGGGCATTACGTGAGTCTCTCCAGTAAAGGAAATTTCCGTCGTGCTGGTTCATAGAGTTTGCCAAAAAGGTTAATGAAGACGAGGAAGAAAAATCATAAACACCCTTTAAGAAGCCGATGTACCTTGTATAAAATCCGCTTTGCTCGTAGCCCATGTCCGAGAGTCTTGAAAGCGAAACTGAAAATCCAAAGTTACCGATGCGTTCTGACTGGGCAGCAGTTAAAGTGCTGAAAGTCCTCAATTCCTTAGACCAATTCCAGATGCTGTAGGAGGGCTTATCGTAAGCGCCGATACTTGTTTTAATGTACGTAACCGGCTTTATGCCTATTCCTTTAGTAATTACATTTATTACGCCGCCAATAGCTGAAGATCCGTAGAGAGAACTTGAAGCGCCTTTAATAACCTCGACTCTTTCAATCTCAGAGGTTGGAATAATTTCCCAGATAATTTCCCCGGTATCGCCAGTATAGTATGGAATGCCGTCAATCTCAAGCAATACCCTGGTGCCGGCACCTCTGCTGTAGCCGCTGGATCCCCGGATGCTTATTTGATCGTCAATCATATTTACACCGGGAACGAACCGCATAGCATCTTGAAGATCGTTAATATCTTTTTTCTCAAATAGATCGGCATGAATAACGCTTGCGCTTACAGGTAAATCTGCCAACCGCTGGGCATACTTGCTTGCGGTAACCACAACCTGCTGCGACTCTATTGCCTGCTGCTGCAATTCAACATTTAACCTCAGCGGTTTTCCCTTCAAAATTAAATTTGAAATTATTTTTGTCTTATAACCGACGCTGGAAAACTCAAGTGAATAGGTGGCGGGCTTAAGATTCCCGATAAAAAATTTTCCATCAACTCCTGAAGCAGCGCCGAGGCTTGTTCCGGCTACTCTAATATTTACTCCCGGCAAAGGATTATTTGTCGAATCAGTAACAGTTCCGCTGATGCTTAAGCTCTGCGCAGACAAGGGAGTTGTTACAAAAAGTAAGATGCAAATCAGATTACGCAGCCTTTGGAATAATGGAGTGATAGAGTATTGGAATAATCTGTTCCCATTATTCCAAAATCCCATTATTCCAACATTCCATCGTTCCAATTGTAGTTGAAGGCTTAGGGCGAGAGAGTAAATTATTTTCTTAAAGCCAAAGGTATTAAGCTTCATTGATTTTAGTTCCCTCCCGGGGGCTGAACCGGCGGCTTGTTAAAATCGCATGTAATGTTTACACCCGTTACAAATGTATTGAAAGGAATAGTGAGATTTCCGGGATGAGTAGTATCGTCGTTTGCATAATACAATCCAACTATTTGCCAATCAGCGCGGTTGATCGAGAGAGTATCTCTTTTTGACTGCGCAACCGCAACATAGGAGTATGTTCCTGCGGTTATGGGTATAAATCCCGAATCCTGCAAAGTTGAGAATGAAAATGACTTTATATTATTCGGAATCGGATGGCTGATATATCCAACATTAAAAACATTGAATGAAGATGCAGAAGTTAACGGCTCTTTAAAGACTACAAGCAGCGTCCATTTTACTTCCGGGTTCCAATTACCATTGAATATTATCGTGCCGCTGAAACCGGCTGTCTGGTTATCTTCAGCGGCAGTTGCAGGAGTAATGCCCTTGTTGCAGCCTGCAGCAAGAATAATCGGTAGAAAATAAATTAGGTATTGTAAAAATTTTTTCACATAAAAAATATAAACAGGCGCCTTCATTTTTACAAACGGCGTTTTGGTAGAAAGGCATAAGGGTATATGGGTATAGAGGTATACGGAATGGTATGCTTCCTTATAACTATACCCTATACCATATTCTTTACTTCACTCTTCAAGTGTAGAAATGTTGCCTGGATCCTGCCCCAGCGCCTTCGCTTTCAGAACACGGCGCATAATTTTACCGCTGCGCGTCTTAGGCAAGGAATCTACAAACTCAACGCTTTCAGGCTTTGCTATCGGTCCGACTTCATGCCCGACATGCAGTCGCAGTTCTTCTGCAAGCTTATCGCTCTTCTCAAACCCTGCCTTCAGAATTACATAGGTAAAAATTGCATTCCCTTTAACGTCATGTGGAAGACCTATTGCTGCCGCTTCTGCAACCGAAGGATGACTTACTAAAGCACTTTCTATCTCCGCAGTACCGAGCCTATAACCGGAAACTTTTATTACATCATCTACTCTGCCGATAATCCAGTAATAACCATCTTCGTCTCGGCGTGCAGAATCGCCGGTTAAATAATACCCAGGAAATCTACTCCAATATTGTTTTACGTACCTGTCGGGGTCATTATACAAAGTTCTGATCATCGCAGGCCATGGGGTTTTTATTACAAGGTAGCCTTCTTCATTTGCTTTAACCGTGTTACCGTTTTCATCCAGAATATCCATCTTTAACCCGGGAAACGGCTTTGTACCGGAGCCGGGTTTTAAAGGAACACAAGGCATAGGAGTAATCATAAACATTCCTGTCTCCGTTTGCCACCAGGTATCCATGATGGGACATTTCTCTTTCCCAATTACCCGGTGATACCACTTCCATGCCTCGGGATTTATCGGCTCGCCAACGCTGCCAAGCAATCTAAGTGAAGAAAGATCATGCCTGTTTGGCCAGGCTTCGCCGTAGCGCATCAATCCTCTTATTGCTGTTGGCGCTGTGTATAAAATATTTATCCCGTACTTCTCAATCATCTGCCACCATCGGCTCGGATAAGGATGAGTCGGCGCGCCTTCATACATAAAAGAAGTAGCTCCGTTAAGTAAGGGACCGTATACAATATAGCTATGCCCGGTAATCCATCCGGGATCTGCCGCACACCAGTAGCGGTCATCTTCATGAATATCAAATACATATTTT
Organism: Bacteroidota bacterium; assembly: GCA_021790055.1. Classification (GTDB taxonomy): domain Bacteria; phylum Bacteroidota; class Ignavibacteria; order Ignavibacteriales; family Ignavibacteriaceae; genus FEN-1297. The sequence goes on along the minus strand of JAJYIL010000306.1, from coordinate 939 downwards.
AAAGTTGAATAAACTCCAACCATATAACCGCCGTGAGTGTGAAGAATCGCTTTTGGCTTCCCTGTTGTTCCCGAAGTATAAAGAATAAAAAGCGGATCCTCTGCATCCATAACTTCAACATTGCAATGGCTGTTAGCAATCGGAAGATTCATCAATTCGTGGTACCACATGTCTCTGCCTGCTTCCATGTTAACCGGTTCACCCGTACGCTTTACTACAAGTACGCTTTCTACCGTAGCTGCACGCGCAAGAGCTTCATCTGCAATCTTTTTTAACTGCACTACCTTTCCTCTTTGGTAAGAACCGTCTGCAACAATAAGAACTTTCGATTGACTGTCTTCCAATCTTTCGTGGAGAGATTCAACAGAAAAGCCGCCGTATACTACGGAATGAATTGCGCCAATCCTTGCACAGGCAAGCATTCCTATTGCAAGCTCCGGGATTCTTCCCATGTAGAGAGTAACTCTATCGCCTTTCTGAATGCCGAGACTTTTTAAAATATTTGCAAACTTGCAAACTTCACGCCGTAGTGAAAAATAAGAGAACGATCTGAAATCTCCATTCTCACCTTCCCAGATCAATGCAAGTTTATTGCGGCGGAATGTCTCTACATGAACATCAAGACAGTTATAGGCAATATTTGTCTTTCCTCCTGTGTACCATTTGTAAAAGGGTTTTTCAGAATCGTCCAGCACCTTATTCCATTTCTTGAACCAGTGAAGTTCTTTGGCTTCCTTTGCCCAGAAGCCTTCAAGATCTTCGTTCGCCAACTTATACATCTCATCGCACTTTGCATGCGCATGCTTAATTACTTCACTTGATGGATAGAACACTTCACCCGCTAAATTTTTTTCAGACATGATAGTTTCCCTACGATTTAGATAATTAGTAAAAAAATTAATTAAAAAGTTTTGAATTGATCCGTAGTAATCAGAAATT
>JAJYIL010000305.1 GCA_021790055.1 Bacteroidota bacterium | reverse complement strand
GCAGATATCTAAGGCGGGCAGAAAAGTATTAGTTGAGCATTTTAATCACTTAGTCAAGTGATTTTCGTTAAAACCGGACCGACTTTTTAAAAAGGCAGTTATAGAACTTGACTCCACCGATCGTGGAGTTTTTTTTAGCCGATATCTTTTATATTTGAGCGATGAAAAAAAATCTTCATATTATTATAATATCGTTACTATTTTCGGTTGTCTTATGGGTTTCAATTTCTCTATCGAATGATTATTTTACCATACTTAAAATTCCGGTTAAACTTATGGATTTTCCAACGGGTTATGCAACCGGCAACTTGTCACCGAGGCAAGTCTCTGTTAAAATAAAAGGAAAGGGATGGAAGCTTATTTCCGTTTACCTAAGCTCGGATGATTATTTTCTGGTTCCTGTGGGGACTAAAACCGGTAGAAGGAACCTTAAGCTTTCAAATTATTTAGTGGACAACCAATGGCTTACTACGGAGCTTGACGTATCAAGTATCTCGCCGGATACTCTTTCGTTTGTTGTTGAAAAAACAATTTCCAAAAAGCTGCCGGTTGTATCGGACCTAAATCTTAATTTTCGCTCCGGGTACGGGCTAGCTTCACCGTTAACAATTACTCCCGAAACAACAGTTGTTACAGGCCCGGCAACCTATGTTGAGAAGCTTTCTTCGATACCGACGAGAGCGGTTAAGTTTGATAACCTTGAAAGCGTAACTACCGGTACGGTTCCGCTAAAAAGGTATTTCGGAATGAGCTACATGAATAGATCGGTGCAGGTAACATTAAACGTGCAGAAAATTGTGGACAAGAATTTCGATAACATACCGGTAAATGTTGTTGATCTTCCGAGGGATAGGAACGTTCTGCTTCTGCCGAACCAAATTAGCATTGGAGTAAGAGCAGGAATTGACGTGCTTGGAAAGCTGGATACCTCCCAATTTAATGCGTATGTAAATTATCGAGAAGTTGTATTAGATACGCTTGGAAGCGTCGTTCCTCATATCGACATGCCGGGAAATACCTCTCTTCTTTTTATTAAGCCCGAACGTTTGCGTTATATCATTAAGAAGTTTTGACTGTCGTGCTAACTTGTTGATAATGTTTTATTAAATTTGGATAAAGAAATTTTAATAATCGGATAAAATGTTTATATCATTTGAGGGAATTGATTTCTGCGGCAAGTCTACACAGGTTGAGCTTCTCAAGAAATATCTTTTCGACAAAAAAAAAGGGGTCGTAGTTATAAGAGAGCCCGGAGGTACGGAAATTTCTGAAATTGCTCGCGAGATTCTTCTTGATAAAAGCCATAACAAGATGTTTATGGAGACCGAAATATTTTTGTTCTCAGCAGCCAGGGCTCAACTTGTGAGAGAAAAAATTCGTCCTTATCTGGAAAGCGGATTTTATGTAATTTCGGATAGGTTCCATGATTCAACAACTGCCTACCAGGGCTTCGGAAGAGGTATTCCTTTAGACATGGTAGAGAAGGTTAACAAGTTAGCCATCGGAGAAACGGTTCCGGATATAACTTTCTTTATTAATATACCTGTTGAGGAAGCCGAGAGGCGAAAGTCGTTAAAGGAAAATCGTGAGCTGGACAGAATAGAAGCTTCCGAAAGGGAGTTTTTGGAGCGCGTTAAAAATGGTTACTTAAACATTGCAGGAAAAGAAAAAAGGTTCAGAATAATAAACGGAAATAAAAGTATAGAAGAAATTCATAATCAAATTATAAAAGAGTTGACGGGTATTGAAGCCAAGGAGAATTTATGATCAAGAATAATATTAAAAAGCTTTTAGCTGCAGGTTTGGTAGTTTTTGTCTTTTCGGGATTCTTTTCCGGCAAGGATGATGTTTATTTTCAGATAAATAAGAACATCGACTTGTTCGGTAAGATTTATAAAGAAGTTACCTTCAACTACGTAGATAAAATTGATCCTAAAGAATTTATGCGCGCCGGAATCCGCGGCATGCTCGGCTCGCTTGATCCCTATACCATTTTCATCGATGCAAATCAGAAAGAAGATTTCGACTTAATAACAAACGGGAAATACGGCGGAGTAGGAATATCGATTGGAGTCAGGGGCAATAAGGTTACCGTGGTTGATGTTCTTGACGGGTATTCTGCCCAGAAACAAGGAGTGAGGGTCGGTGATGATTTAATTGAAGCTGACGGTCAGAAAATAACTCCGGAAAATGTCGATGAGATTTCTTCATTGGTAAAAGGTAAGCCGGGCACCATTGTTAATATAAAAGTTCTTCGGGATGAAGATAAAGATACTCTGAGCTTTAACCTTGTGCGTGAAGAAATTATTGTAAGGAGTCTTACCTATGCAGGCTTCTATCCGCCAAACAGCAATAACGTTTATTTAAGATTGACTAATTTCAGCCGCGCCGCCGGAGATGAGATGCTTCAGGCGTTGAAGAAACTAAAGTCGGAGAAAGAAATAAAGTCTATTATACTCGATCTTAGAGGCAATCCCGGCGGTCTTCTTGATGTAGCGGTGGACATTTGTGAAAACTTCCTTCCGAAGAACTCGCTTGTGGTTTCAACAAGAGGTAGAGACCCTGAGAGTACCAAAAGTTATTTCTCTACTCAAGAGCCACTTTTAGGCGGAACGCGGTTGGCAATTCTGATAAATGGAAATTCTGCGTCAGCATCGGAAATTGTTTCTGGCGCTATTCAAGACCACGATAGAGGAATAATCGTGGGTACCAAGTCTTTCGGGAAGGGATTGGTTCAAACAATAACTCCGCTCGATTATAATACCTCGCTTAAAATTACGACGGCAAAATATTATACTCCAAGCGGAAGGTGTATTCAGAAAATTGATTACGCGGCAAACAACAAAGCTATATCCGAAGAAGATTCGGTTGTGAAGACGTCATTCCTTACCGACCACAAACGGGTTGTGTACAGCGCAGGGGGGATTACACCGGATTCGGTTGTTAAGGAAGCTAAAGAAGGTGAAATAGTTAGAGACCTTTTAGCAAAAGGAATGTTCTTTCAATTTGCGGATCTTTACTATTATCATAACTCAAATGCCAAGTTTGAATCGCTAAACGATGAGAAGCTGTTTGAAGATTTCAAAAATTATTTGACTGATGAAAAATATAAATTCCGTCCCGTTGCCGAAGAGCAGGTTGATCAACTTATGACTGAAGTAGGCACTAAGAGTTCCGAAAAGGACATTGTTGGTAATCTTGAAAGAATAAAAAGTGAATTTAAAAAGCTGGCTGGCAATGAGCTGAAGGCGTATAAGAATGAAATTGTCAGAGAGATAAAGATCGAGCTTGCATCAAGATACCTGGGAAACGGCGGAAAGGTTCAACAGGAATTAAAGCATGATAATCAATTCCAGACTGCATTGAAATTATTATCCGATACAAGCGAGTACAACAAGATATTAAACCTTAATTGAGCTTTGTAATCTTATCGTTATTATTTTTATTAACCGGGTTCCTTACCGGAATTTTTGCCGGGATGCTTGGGATCGGCGGCGGCGTAATCTTCGTACCGGTACTTTATCTTTTACTTCCTTTCACACCGATAGATAAATCCCAGGTATCATACATAGTAATCGGTACTTCTTTGTTCTCTGCAGCCATAACATCTATCAGCTCGGCAGCAAACCATTTTTTAAGAAATAACGTTGAAAAGAAAAAAGCTCTTTATCTGGCGCTTGGAAGCATTACCTCATCGATCATCTCTACATTTTTAGTAATAAAAGTTGATCCGTTTGTACTTCAACTCATTTTTGCTGCCGTGTTTATTGTAATAGCGGCAAAAATGCTGGCTGAAGGAAGCGGGGAAAAAACAGGGAAACAAAGCACTCAGTTATTAAAGAATTATTACGGCATTTTATTCGGATTTGTCGTCGGAATCTTTGCCGCATTCACAGGTTTAGGTGGCGGCGTTTTATTTGTTCCTGTTTTAACTTATTTGCTCGGTGTGGAATTTAAAAAAGCTATCGGAACATCATCTCTGGTAATAAGCCTAACCGGAGTCGCGGCTGCAGTAGCATACGCATTCCACAAGCCAGCAGGGATAATCGCGCCTCTACAATTCGGTTACGTTTATTTAATTGCGGGACTGCCTCTTGCATTAGGAGCAGCTGCAGGCGCTTACTTTGGCGTTAAAATAGTTTTAGGCTCACAGGCAAAATCAATAAAGAAAGTTTTTTCTGCGCTTCTAATAATAGCCGTTATAAAAATTCTGTTTAGCTTTTAGAAAACGTATGGATAATTCTATAAAAGAAAAGATAAAAAGGATTGTCGGCGAAAAGAATTTTACCGATTCCCATGAGGACAGAATTTGTTATTCTTACGATGCTACAGCCATCCTTCAACAGATGCCGGAAGCCGTAGTCTTCCCGGAAGATGAAGAACAAATATCGGGCTTATTAAAGCTTGCCAACGAAGCTCGCTTCAATATTGTTCCAAGAGGATCGGGAACAGGACTAAGCGGCGGATCAATCCCCGTTGAAAATTCTGTTGTAGTTGTAATGACGCGCTGGAACAAAATTTTAGAGGTTGATACAAGGAACCTTACGGCAACCGTACAGCCCGGAGTTGTTACTGCGCATCTTCAAAATGAAGTTGAGAAGGTGGGATTATTTTACCCGCCTGATCCGGGAAGTATTAGCGTCTGTACAATTGGAGGTAACGTCGCAAACAATGCGGGCGGTTTAAGAGCGTTGAAATACGGCGTAACTAAGAATTATGTTTTGGGAACAGAAATGATTATGCCCAACGGTGATTTATTAAAGACCGGCGGTAAGAACGCAAAGGATGTTGCCGGCTATAATCTAAGAGATTTTGTAGTCGGCAGCGAAGGTACG
>JAJYIL010000304.1 GCA_021790055.1 Bacteroidota bacterium | reverse complement strand
ATGAATGCCGTTGAATTAATCAGAAAAAAGCGAGATGGAAAAGCTCTCGATGAAAATGAAATTGATTTTCTAATTTCATCCTATACGAGAAATAAAATTCCTGATTACCAATTCTCCGCCTTCTTAATGGCAGCATTTCTAAACGGAATGAATAAAGAGGAAACTGCAGCTTTAACAAAAGCGATGCTTTACAGCGGAAAGGTAATCGATTTGAAATCAATTTCCGGCGTTAAGATTGATAAGCATTCAACCGGCGGAGTCGGCGATAAGACATCGTTAATCCTTGCGCCGATAGCTGCCGCAGCGGGCATAAACGTTCCTATGATTTCCGGTAGAGGACTCGGTCATTCCGGCGGAACACTTGATAAGCTTGAATCGATTCCGAGATTCAGAACCGATTTAAATTTATCAGAATATAAAAGAGTGATAAGAAAATGCGGCGCGGTACTTATTGGACAAACTAAAGACATCGCGCCGGCAGATAAATTAATTTATTCACTTCGAGATGTTACGGCAACCGTAGAATCAATCCCTTTAATTACCGCCAGCATTATGAGTAAGAAATTAGCCGAAGGCATCGACGGACTTGTACTGGATGTAAAAACCGGAAGCGGCGCCTTCATGAAAAATCCCGAAGATGCCGAATCGCTGGCTCAATCGTTAATCGATACCGCTAAATCATTTGATAAAAAAGTAATTGCATTTATAACGGATATGAACCAGCCGCTCGGAAATTACATCGGCAACTGGCTGGAGGTTTATGAATCAATAAAGGTTTTACAAGGAGAGGCTAAAGGGGATTTGCTTGAACTGAGTAAAACTCTTTCAGGTGCGATGATATTTTTAGGCGGTAAAGCGCCTTCAATTGAAGAAGGAAAAAATATTTCTCAAGAGCTGATTGACAAAGGAAAAGCTTTTGAAAAGCTTTTGGAAATCGTAAAGCTTCAAGGCGGCAACGTTAAGCTGATTGAGCATCCGGAAAAATATCCGAAAGCAAGAATAATTGAGAAAGTTGTTAGTAAAGAAGAAGGATATTTAAAGTCGGTGAACAATTTTGAAATAGGTGTAGCGGCGGTTGAGCTTGGCGCAGGAAGAAGAACCAAGGAAGACAAAATTGATTTTAAAGCCGGAATTATCTTTAATAAAAAGGTAGGAGATTTTGTTAATAAGGACGAAATTATTGCAGAACTGCACACCTCTTCGGCACCTAAATGTAAGAAAGTAAAGTCGGATTTTTATAATTTCCTGGAATTCAGCGAGGAAAAAGTTGTTTCACCGCAGTTAATAAAGAAGTTAATCCAATAAAAAAGCTTTGATTCCAATTGATTTTTTAAAGATTTAACTCTCAATTGAGACTACCCTCTCTACAATTGACCGGCTGGTCTAATATTTGTTGTTTGAGAGCGACCAGTTGTGTATTTTTGCACCGATTAGTCATTTAAGGATTTCACATGAAAGCTATAATAGATTTTTCGAACTATCCTCTGCCATTATTGTACTTGATTACATTTGGATCTTATTCATACGATTTTATGAAAGGCGGGCAGAGGTTTGCAAATTCTAAACGGCTTTTTCTTTTTCTGACTTTAATCTTCCATCTATTTTACCTGATTATCCGTTCTATTCATTTCGACCATCCGCCGATTACAAACGTGTTTGAGATTTTTACCTTACTTGCGTTCGCGGTTAGCTTTTCATATTTCATCCTTGAATTGTTGACGGACATCCGCGGCACCGGTCCGTTCATAATTATTTTTTCAGTTATTTTCCAGGTCATCTCAACATTTTATATACCGGATGTTTACCAGGTGAAAGAAGTATTAAGAAGTCACCTCCTCGGTATTCATGTTTTTAATGCGCTGCTTGGTTACTCCGCAATTACAATTTCCGCGGTATATGGTTTCCTTTATTTAATTCTTTATCATGACATTAAACTTAACAAGTTTGGATTGATTTTCGACCGGCTTCCGAGCCTTGAGATTCTTGAGAAGATGAGTTTCTACTCTGCGATTATCGGATTCGTTCTTTTATCAATCGCAATTTTCATTGGCATAATCTGGCTTCCGAAAGCTTTCCCGAATTTTTCTTATGCTGATCCGAAGCTGATAGGAACCGGAATAGTTTGGCTTTTGTACGGCGTAGGTATATCATCAAAACTTTTAGGTAAGTGGCGGGGTAAAAAAGTCATAATGCTTTCGATAGTCGGATTTGTTATTGCAATCTGCTCAACTATAGTTTCAAATTTTTTAGCCAGAAGCTTTCATTCATTTTATTAAGATTGTATGAACCTGTTAGCGACATCGATAAACCATAAAACCGCTTCGGTAGAGCTTCGCGAAGCGCTTTACCTAAATTCTGAAGAGATCAAAGAATACTTCAAGCTGGTTCATGGGAAAATTTTCAGCGAAGGGCTGGTCATCTCAACATGCAACCGCACTGAAATTTACGGCATTCCCGTTTCCCAAAATATTTCACCGGCAGAAATTCAGAACTCACTTTTGCAGCTAAAATCAGTATCAGGATTAACTTCTGAATGTTTTCAGAACTTCATTTCCGGCAGTGCAATTAAACATTTGTTCAGTGTTGCATGCGGTATTGATTCGCTTATGATTGGCGATAACCAGATATTTAAACAGGTAAAGGATTCATTCCAGCTTGCCGAGGAAAATAATTATGCCGGATTTTTAATGAAGCGCGTTTTCGATTCGGCAGTTCGCGCCGGCAAGCGCGCAATTACCGAAACAAGAATCAGCGAAGGCGCAGTAACAGTTAGCTACGCCGCGGTTCAATTAATTGAGAAAATTTTTTCCAACTTGAACCGGAAAACCGCTCTAATAATCGGCGCCGGAGAAACCGGCGAGCTTGCTGCAAAGCATTTGAAGGAAAGAGGAATTGGAAGCTTAACAATTACCAACCGCACTTACGAACGCGCCGAAAAGCTGGCGGAAAGCTTGAATGCGAAAATACTCCCGTTTAACAATTTCAAAGATTCGCTTCACGAGTTTGACATAATCTTAAGTGCAACAAGCTCGGACAATTTAATCCTTACTAAAGCGGATGTTCAAGCTTCGATGAAGAAGCGTAATTTCAATTCGTGTGTCTTGATGGATATTGCTATTCCGCGGGATATCGACCCGGAAGCAAAGGGCATTGACTACGTTTTTTACAATGACATCGATTCGCTGAATATCATCGTACAGCAGAACCTTGCAAAGCGGAAGGAAGAAATCCCGAAGGTTGAAAAAATAATTGATGAAGAGCTTGCAGGGTTTCTTAGGTGGTTCAATTCGCTTGAAGCTGCTCCGGCAATAAAAGATTTACGCGACTTCTTCGAATCAATAAGGGCTGAAGAAGTCGATAAAAATAAAAACAGATTTTCCCCGGAAGACCAGGAGAAAATAGATATTATCACGAAGAGAATTATTAATAAGATTCTTCACCATCCGACAGTCGAGTTAAAAAAGTTCGGAGAGAATGGAACTAATGCAGATGAAGCTGCGATTAAGATTAGCATAATCCGTGAGCTGTTCGGAATGGATAAAAAGAATGAAAAGGAAAACTGATTTGAAAAGAAAAGTTATAATCGGTTCGCGCGGAAGCGAGCTTGCACTGTGGCAGTCGAACTTTATTAAGAAAGAATTAGAGAAGAAAAGCAAAAGAATTACGGTTGAAATAAAAATTATTAAAACAACCGGCGATAAAATACTCGATGTTGCATTGTCGAAAATAGGCGACAAAAGCTTGTTTACCAAAGAGCTTGAAAATTCGCTTCTGGAAAATGAAATTGATTTGGCAGTACACAGCCTGAAAGACCTTCAAACGCAGCTTCCGGAAGGCTTGAAACTTGCCGCCGTAACAAAGCGACATCCTGTTGAAGACGTTCTGATTTCTAAAAAGAAAGGAACGACACTTCAATCATTAAAAGAAAATGCTTTAGTTGCTACCGGTTCTTTAAGAAGAAAATGTCAACTACTTCACCTTCGTCCCGATATTCAAATTGTAGAGCTGCGCGGAAATGTTCCGACGAGAATAAAAAAATTCCTTGAGTCCGGCTGGGACGCTATTATTCTTGCCCGAGCCGGTGTGGAAAGATTGAAGCTGCAAAAATATATTTCCTCATTTATCGGTACGGATGAAATTCTTCCGGCAGTAGGTCAAGGCGCGCTTGGTATCGAAATAAATGAAGAGAACAAGTTTGTTGAAGAAATTCTTGACGCGCTTCATGATGAACCAACATACAAAGCAGTACTTGCGGAGCGCTCATTGCTTAGAACGCTTGAGGGCGGGTGCCAGGTTCCAATCGGCGCGCTTGCAGAGGTTAAATCAAACGGGCTTTATCTTGATGCGATGGTTGGCTCTCTTGACGGCATTTTGACTTTCCGCAAAAAAGCTAAAGGCACAAAAGCAGAGCCGGAAAAGCTCGGTAAGATTCTTGCAAAAGATTTGCTTAAAGCCGGCGCAAAAGAAATTCTTGATGAAGTTTATGACACGGTTAGATTGAAATAAGAATATTTATCCGGCTGATAATTGAAACTTTAAAATGGACATCGAAATAAAAATAGATGATAAGAAAGAGCAGAAGCGGAAAAGAATAATCGAATCTGCGGCAAAGCTGTTCTCGCAGAAGAGCTATCACGAAGTGATGATGGAAGATGTCGCTAAGCTTTCTTCTATTGCTAAGGGAACAGTTTACAATTATTTCGATTCGAAGGAAGAATTATATTTCTCAATCATGAAGCAGCGTATGGAGAAGCTGACGGTATCGCTGCAAGAAAAAATCAAGGACGAATCCAGCAGCATCGAATCGCTTCATTCGTTTATCGTCCATCTTTATATG